>NZ_AP019827.1:1224540-1530675 GCF_008327825.1 Leptotrichia shahii
TTTTAATAACGGAATAGTTATGAATTTTTTTGCAAGGGTTTAAAACCCCTAACAAAAATATTTTTCAAATAGGATTTAGAATTACATAAAAGTATTACTGTCTGAACAGCAGTAAGTTTTTTGACAATATATAATCGTAAACTAATCAGAGTTCCAAATAACATCCTCGTTAAAAAAAAGAAAAAGAAGCACTATTTCTAATACTTCTTTCTCTATTTTTCAAAAAACTAATCTAACAATTTACTTTTCTACTTTATAAATCAAATCCTTACCATCGCTATCAACTTTAACAATACTATTTTCAGGAACTTCTCCACCTAAGATCATTTTAGATAAATTAGTTTCAATATCCTTTTGTACAAATCGTTTCAATGGTCTTGCACCGTAAGCTGGGTCGTATGCTTCGTCTACGATGAAATCCAACGCTTTGTCGGTAAATTCAACTTTGATGTATTGTTCTTTCAATCTTTCGTTAATACCTTCAAGGATAAGATTAACAATATTTTTAACACTTTCTTTTCCTAATGCTTTAAACACGATAATATCGTCAATTCTGTTTAAGAATTCAGGTTTAAATCTGTGTTTCATTTCATCTAAAACAGCTTCTTTTGTAGGTTCACTTACCATTGGGTCATTCAAGATGATTTCACTACCGATGTTTGATGTCATAATTACAATTGTGTTTTTGAAGTCGACCATTTTACCTTTACCGTCAGTAAGTCTACCATCATCTAGCAATTGCAACAATACATTGAATACATCAGGATGTGCTTTTTCAATTTCATCAAATAGGATTACAGAATAAGGTTTTCTTCTAACAGCTTCTGTCAATTGTCCACCTTCTTCATATCCAACATATCCTGGAGGCGCTCCTATTAATCTAGTGACGCTGAATTTATCCATATATTCCGACATATCGATTCTTACAATATTGTCTTCATCATCAAACAAGTTAAATGCTAATGTCTTAGTCAAATAAGTTTTACCAACACCAGTAGGTCCTAAGAATATGAACGAACCGATTGGTCTGTTTGGATCTTTTAATCCAGCACGAGAACGGATGATTGTATCGCTAATAGTTTCGATTGCTTCATCTTGTCCAATTACCCGTTTTTTCATATGTTCAGCCAAGTGCAAGATTTTTTCTCTTTCCCCTTGCAACAATTTCGCAACTGGAATTCCTGTCCATTTTCCAACAACTTCAGCAATTTCTTCACTGTCAATTTCTTGTTTCAATAATTTATTTGCAACAGAAGAATTATCTTTCGCTTTTTCTTCTTCAGCTTCTTTTTGTTTTTCTAATTCTGGCAATTTACCATATTGAAGTTCAGCCAATTTATTGTAATCATTTTTTCTTTGAGCTTCTTCAATTTGCAATTTAATTTTTTCAATTTCTTCATTAATTTTAGCAACTTTTCCAGCTTCTTCTTTTTCTCTTTCCCATTGTGATTTCAATTCTTTTTCTTCATCCTTCAAATCAGCAATTTCTTTTTCAAGAGTAGTCAATCTTTCTTTAGAAGCCTTGTCAGTTTCTTTGCTCAATGCAACTTTTTCAATTTCCAATTGCATCAATCTTCTTGTAATTTCATCCAATTCAACTGGCATCGAATTAATTTCAGTTTTTACCTTCGCAGCAGCTTCATCAATTAAGTCAATTGCTTTATCTGGCAAAAATCTGTCATTAATATATCTGTCACTCATTGTTGCAGCAGTAACTATCGCATTGTCAGTTATTCTAATTCCATGGAAGATTTCAAATTTTTCCTTCAATCCACGAAGAATTGAAATTGTATCTTCAATTGTTGGCTCATTAACCATTACAGGCTGGAATCTTCTTTCAAGAGCCGCATCTTTTTCGATATATTTTCTATATTCATCAATTGTTGTTGCACCGATTACTTTTACTTCACCACGAGCAAGCATTGGTTTTAAAAGGTTTCCAGCATCCATTGAACCTTCAGTTTTTCCAGCTCCAACGATGTTATGAACTTCATCAATGAATAAAATTATTCTACCTTCACTATTTTCAATTTCTTCAAGAACCGCTTTCAATCTTTCTTCAAATTCCCCACGATATTTAGCACCAGCTACCAACGCTCCTAAATCCAATGAAAAGATTGTTTTATCCTTCAAGTTTTCAGGTACATCTCCTTTCAAGATTCTCTGAGCAATTCCTTCAGCGATAGCAGTTTTACCAACACCAGGTTCCCCAATTAAGATCGGATTATTTTTATTTCTTCTTGATAAAATTTGGATTGCACGACGAATTTCCTGGTCACGACCAATTATTGGGTCTAATTTACCTTTTCTCGCCAGCTCAACCAAATCCTTACCAAACTTATCTAAGGCTTCGTAAGTACTTTCAGGGTTGTCTGTCATAATTTTTCTTCCTCCTCTAACCTCATTTAAAACATTTTCAAATTGTTTTTTATTAACGCCATTTTCCTTCAAGAAAGAGTTGTTATCAAATGCCGCAAGAAATAAGTGCTCTGTACTAATGTAGCTGTCACCCATCTTTTTAGCATAATCTTCAGCACCAACAATTATTCTATTAACTTCAACGTTCGGTCTTGCTTCACCAACTCCACCTTCAATTTTTGGCATACTATTCAATTTCGCTTCAAGCTTTTTAGTCAGTTCGGCAGGATTAATTCCCATCTTTTGCAGAATGTTAGGAATAAGTCCATCCATCTGATTAATTAAGGCAAGAAGCAAATGCTCCGTTTTTATTTCGGAATGTTTATATCTAATCGCAAAGTTATGAGCTTCTGAGATAGCACTCATACTCTTTTGTGTAAAGTTTTGTTCCATATTTATCACCTTTTTTCATTAAAGTTTATTTTAAAATTATTTGTTAGCACTCTATGTAGTATGTTGCTAACAAATATAATATATCACTATTTAATATTTTTGTCAACTACTTTTTTAAAATTTTTTCATATTTTTTAAAGTAATTATTGAATACTTAAATGGTACAATTATTTGAATCAAGACTTGAGTATGAGGAAATGGAATTGAAAAATCCTGGTAAAAAATTAGAAACTCATATTTTTAATCCGTCTTACAGGGATGATGAGTTTGATGAAATAATGGAAATAACAAATCATATTGTTTTTAATTCTTTCAATCAATGGAAAAAATTTAAAAGTAAAGTGAAGGAATTTGAAGAAAAGAATGGTAAAAAAATTAGCTGTGGACTTCGGTTAAATCCAGAATTTTCAGAAGTTGAAACAGAGCTTTATAATCCAGCGGAAAGATTTTCGAGATTCGGAGTAACATTTGAAAATTTTAAGGAAGATGAACTTGAAGGATTGGATGGATTTCATTTTCATGCACTTTGTGAACAAAATTCGGATGCCCTTGAAAATGTATTAAAAATTTTTGAAGAAAAATTTGGAAAATATTTGCATAATATGAAATGGCTTAATTTTGGTGGGGGACATCATATTACAAGAGAAGATTATGATATTGAAAAACTTGTAAAATGTATAAATTATATAAAAGAAAAATATAATAATGAGATGGATATTTTATTAATGGATACTTCGGCCTCCTGCCATATGCCTGATGTAATCGAAATGCCATACCGTCCATTTATTTTTGGTTCAGGAATGCCAAATGAGAAGAAATACACTTATAGATTGGGAGGGCCTACTTGTCTTGCTGGAGATATAATCGGAGATTATTCCTTTGATGAACCTGTAAAAGTGGGAGATAAGCTTATTTTTACTGATATGGCACATTACAGCATGGTTAAGACGAATACTTTCAATGGGATAAATTTGCCTGTGATTGCAGTTTATACAGAAAAAGGTGGAGTTGAGGTTATTAGAAAATTTGAATACGAAGACTTTAGGAATAGATTGTCATAATTTGAAATAAAAAAATGGGGTTGTCTCATAAGGTAATACAAGACAACCTCTTCTTGTGTTAGTTTTTTTCTAGTTGCTAATTATTCATTTTATCTACAATTGTATTATTTTATTAGCTACATCTTCAACAAATCTCTTATCGTGTTCTACCAATATTAAAGTTAAAGTTGACTTTTTTATAATTTCCTCAATCTGTATTCTTGATATTACATCTATATAATTAATTGGCTCATCCCAAATAAACAAATGAGCTGGTTTTGATAAACTTGCAGCAATCAATACTTTCTTTTTTTGTCCATTACTATAATTTTTCATGTCCATTTCAAATAATTCTATTGAAAAATCTAATTTTCTAAGAATTGTTTTAAACAAAGTTTCATCAATATCTTGTTTTTGAATATACTCATTTAAATTTCCTATTAAATCAGAAGTATCTTGAGGTATATATGATAGTTTTAAATTACTTGCTAATTTTACTTCTCCCGTGTAATTATGATTGATCCCTAGTAAAATTTTAATTAGTGTTGATTTTCCACAGCCATTGCAACCATATATGGCTGCTATGTCGCCTTGTTTTATCTCGAAATTTACACCACTTAATATCTGTTTTTCTCCATAATATAATGATAAATTGTTAACTGATATTAGAGTTTCTTTGTGATGATGCAACGAATGTAGCAGCAAATTTTCCTTTACCTCGATATCTTTTAATAAGTTTTGTTTTTCTTTTATCGCCTTGATGTATCTGTTTTCCAAATTCTTTGATTTTTTCATCATCTTAGCAGACTGATGACCGATATGCCCTTTGTCTGGTTTTACACCAGATACTTTTACTCCATTTTTTGTATTTTCAATTTTATCTGACCAGATTTTACTTTGTTTTGCAGCTTTCTTTAATCGCTTAATATCCTTTTTTAATCTCTCATTTTGACTAATTTCAAACTGATCTTTGATCATTTTATTTTCATACCATGATGTAAAATTTCCCGATTGAACATCAATAGTATTTCTGTTAATAGAAATAATATGATTGATACATCCATCTAAAAAATCTCTATCATGGGATATAAGTAAAAATCCCTTTTTATTTTTCAGATATTTGCTTACAATTTTTCTCCCATCTATATCTAAATGATTCGTTGGTTCGTCAATAAGTAAAAATCCATTTTCGTTTGTAAATAAAATAGCTAAAAGGATTTTTGCCTGTTCTCCCTTAGACAGAGTTTCAAATTCTCTGTGAATAAGATTTTCGTCTACATTTAACAAATTAAGTTCTCTAAATAATCTCCACTCTTCCTCACTTGATGTCAGTTCTTTAAATAATTCTATACCTGATTTTGAAGTATCAGTTATATTTGGCGGGAATTTAATAAAGTCTGTACTTTTACTGATTTTACCCTGATAAGTTTCCTGATTTAAAAGCAGTTTAAATAGAGTTGACTTTCCAATTCCATTCCTACCTATTAACCCTGTTTTCCAGCTAGTATCAAAAGAAAATGATACATTTTCAAAAACAGGTTTTACATATCCATAATATGAAAATGTAAGGTTTTCAACTTTAATTGTCGACATAAAATCACCTCTTCATAAGTCTGATTTTGTTTGATATTACACCATTTTCAATTCCTGCATTTACAAAACTTTATTTTTCCTGCACTTTCACTAATTTTACACTGTTATTTTTATCTAAAGGTATTAAATAATCAGTATTTTGTTCATTTTCTTCAAAAAGTAATTTTATTTTTGGAGAAATACTTTTCAAAATATCTGTTTTGTTATCTTTTTCATCTTTTATTTTTTACCTTCTTTCCTTATTTTTCATATTGTTCTACGTTTAAAATTTTAAGAATATCACTATAAATTTCATCAAAAATATCTAAAGTGTTTTTTAAAAAATTTACATTACTTTTATTTAAGGATATTTCTTTATAATCAGCTTTTATTTTATATTTCCAGCATTTTTAAATTCTTTGGATTTTTTCTCCAAAGCAATTCTAGTATCTTGATATCGCCCTATATACGTATTTTCCCCTTTAATCAATATTATTATTTATTCAATTATACCTTAAGAATTTAAAAAAATAAAGATTTTTTATAATAAATTTAATATATTTTATTTGTTTAATCTTTTTTTGTTATAAAAAAGATAGCCATTTCTGACCATCTTCGCTAAATACTTATTTAAAAAGTTCATTAATTTTCTGAATCAAATAATTTACATCATTTTTCTCTAAAAATTCAACAATACTCGTTCCTACAATCACTCCATCCGCATATTTTCTCATCGTATTCACGTTATCGTTATTTTTTATTCCAAAACCTAATGAAACTGGCAAGTCTGAAACTTCTCTAATTTCATTAATAAAAGATTCTAAACGTGGTAAATCAACTTGTTTTGAACCTGTAACTCCAAGAGAACCGATTGCGTAAATGAAGCCGTCACCTTGAGAGATAATTTTTTTCATTCTATTTCCAGAAGTAACGCTTACAAGAGGGATAAGAGCAATATTGTTTTCTCTTAATTTTTCTGACATTTCAAAGGCTTCCTCATAAGGCAAATCTGGAATAATTATTCCTTTAATGTTAGCTTCACAGCATTTTTTGATAAATTCGTCAATTCCATAAGCAAATATTAAGTTATAATAAATTAAAAAAATTAAAGGTTTTGAAATATCGTTTTTTATTTCTGTTAGTAAATCAAATACAGTATCAGTAGTAACTCCAGCTTCCGAAGCAAGAAATGAAGCATGTGAAATCAATTTCCCATCGGCTAGAGGATCGGAATAGGGAATACCGACTTCTAGCATATCAAGAGCCGTATTATCTAAATTTTGTAAAAATTGTTTTGTAAAATCAACGCTTGGGTAACCTGCGACAATATAACCAATGTTTACTTTTTCTTTCTCTCTAAAAATATCAATAATTTTCTTATCTAAATTTTTTTCATTCATTTTCCAAACCTCCATTTAACTCATAAATTCCATTTTTTCCGCCAGTTTCCTTATCTTTTAACACGGAAAAAACAGTATGCATATCCTTATCTCCACGTCCAGACACATTTACAACGATAGTTTCTCTCTTATTTTTAGAAAGTACAGGACATAATTTTTCAAGATAGGCTAAAGCGTGGGAACTCTCAATTGCTGGAATAATACCTTCTTTTCTTGTAACAAGCATTAGAGCCTTCATTGCCTCATCATCAGTAATTGGTGCGTAAGTTGCTCTTTTTGTATCAAATAAGTGTGAATGTTCAGGGCCTACTCCTGGATAGTCAAGTCCAGCAGAAATTGAATGAACTGGACTTATTTGTCCATATTTATTTTGAAGAACATAAGTTTTCATTCCATGAATAATTCCAGGTTTTCCAAGTGTCAATGTGGCAGCGTGCATATCTGTGTCAATTCCATATCCTCCAGCTTCGACGCCATAAAGTTTTGTTGAGCTATCTTCCAAAAATGCACTAAAAATACCGATAGCATTACTTCCACCACCAACACAGGCAATAACATGATCAGCATGTTTTCCCAGTTCCTCCAGCTGTGCTTTTGCTTCATAACCAATAATTGACTGAAAATCACGCACGATAGTCGGATATGGATGAGGCCCTACAACTGAACCAATTACATAAAACACAGTTTCTATCTCTGCAACCCAAGACTGAATAGCGGCAGTTGTCGCTTCCTTCAAGGTTTTCAGCCCATCTTCAATAGAAATAACTCTCGCACCCAAAAGTTCCATTCTAAAAACATTTAATTTTTGCCGTTCAATGTCAACAGCCCCCATGTAAACGTCACACTCCAAACCTAAAAGAGCGGCCGCAGTAGCAGTAGCAACTCCGTGCTGTCCAGCCCCAGTTTCAGCAATAACTTTTTTCTTTCCCATTTTTTTAGCAAGTAAAACTTGCCCAAGTGCATTATTAATTTTATGAGCGCCAGTATGGTTCAAGTCTTCTCTTTTCAAGTAAATATCGTGATTATAATGTTCACTCAAATTTTTTGCATAATAGAGCGGAGTTTCACGCCCAACATAATTTTTTAGCAAATTATCAAATTCTTTAAAAAATTCTTTGTCATTTTTTAGCTTTTCATATTCAGATTCTAGTTCTGACAGAGCAAACATCGCAGTTTCAGGTACAAATTGTCCACCAAATTGCCCAAAATATGCCTTTTCATTAAAATGTTTATTTTCCATATTTTTTTCCTTTCGTATTCATCTTTTAAAATTATTATTATTTCTTTTTTACCAAATTTACAATATTTTCAACTAATTTTTTATTTTTTCTATTATTAACTTCAACTTTGCTGTTTATATCCAAAATTGCAGGCTTGTACTCAAGTGCTTTCTGAATATTCTCAATTGACAGCCCTCCAGCCAGCACAAACGAATATTCCTCTAATTCTTTTAAAATATTCCAATCAAAGACAATTCCATTTCCCCCACGATTTTCTCCTTTTGCATCAAATAGAGGATATTCAATATACGGCTTATAGTCAGTAATATTCGGAAGTTCATCGGTTACTCCAAAAACCTTCCAAAGTTTTGTTTTAACAGGAAAATTTTTACGTTTTCTAAAACAATTTTTTTCATACAATTTTTCTAATTTTTGAATAAGTTCCATGCAATATTCCACTGACTCATCTCCATGTAGCTGTACGACATCAATATCTGTTTCTTTCACAATTTTTATAACATTCTCAATCATCGCATTTACAAATACCCCAACTGTCTTTTTCCCATGTCTATGTGCAGTCCGAGTAATTTTAGCAGCAAGTTCGCTATCCACTTGCCTTTGACTTTCTGCGAAAATACATCCGAAATAGTCAATATCCAAAGTTTTCAATTCATTAATTTCAGTAATGCTTCTAATTCCACAAACTTTTAATTTGGTAGTATTTTCTGTGAAATTATCAGTTGCCACATTATTTTCTTTTTTCTCCAATTTTTTTCCTTCCATAAATTTATTTTTCTTTCTAAAGAAGTCCCTTCATAAGTGCCTCCCCAATTAGCAGTCCATCCACGTTCAATTTTTCTGCATACTCCACATCCTCTTTTGACAAAAATCCACTTTCACTTACAATAGTCAAATTTTTTAAAACATCGCTTGGAATTTCATTTATCAGTTTTTCCGTAGTTCTAATATCAACTTCAAAAGTATTCAAATTTCGGTTATTTATCCCCAAAATTTCCAAATTTGGAATCTTCAAAGCTCTTCTTATTTCCTCTTCATCATGAGTTTCTACTAAAACATCCATTTCTAAATCCTGTGCCAGCTTATGAAGTTCCAAAAGCGTCTTATCATCCAGCATTCTCACAATCAATAAAATCGCTGAAGCCCCCAAAAACTTAGCATGAGCCACCTGAAACGGAGTATAAATAAAATCTTTCCTCAAAATCGGCATTTCTGGAAATTTTTGTCTTACAATTTTTATAAAATCATTCTCCCCTTTAAAATATTCCTTTTCTGTCAATATCGAAAAAGCTGAAACTCCTTTATCCACATAACTTTGTGCCTGTTTTAACAAATCAAAATCATCTTTTGCAATTTTTCCCTTCGATGGAGAAGCCCTCTTAATTTCCCCAATAATCTGAATTCCCTTTTGATTAAGTGCCTTTTTTAAAGATGGCTGTTTAAAAGACTTTAATTCGTCTTCAAGCTGTATATCTCTTTTAATTTTTATTTTTTCTAAAATATCCATATTTCTCCTTTCGATTTTAAATGTATGGTAATGCATTCAAAACATCATTTATCATTAAGCCAGCATAAATACTGAATATTGTTATATTTACTAGAAAAATTACTAATTTGAATCTATTTTTTGATTTTTTCTTTTTTTCTTCATCTTCAATTTTATTTATTTTTTTCAATTTCATTGAACTTAAATACATTAGTATTATTTTAAGAAAAAGATAAATTAGAGGAATATTTTGAAAAATATTACCAAATAAATTATTTAAAAGATAGATTAATAATACAGTAAACCCAAATGGAATAAAACAGATAAATATAGCTAACAATACTATTTCAGGTACTATAAAATATCTTAAACAATGTTCCCTATATAAAGTTTTTATCATATTCGCACCATTCTTTCCAAAAATTTTAATTTATAAATATTTTTAACTTTTTTAGTCTTTCAATAAAAAATCAATAATATTCAAATGTTTTATCCCGTTTCTTGACATATCAAACCTGTCCATAGAAATTACATATTTGGGATAATTATCATTAATTTTTTCAAATGGTAAAAATTCCCTTTTTATAGTGTCTTCAGAGGCAAGTAAATATGCTACCTGGATATAAATTTTTTCATTATTTGTTTTTGTACAGACAAAATCTATTTCTAAATTATTCAATTTTCCGATTTTTATGTTATAGCCTTTTCGCAATAATTCCATATAGACAATATTTTCAAGAATTTGATTTATATCTCTTTCGTTTGTTTCCAAAATAGCTTCTCTTATTCCATGGTCTGCAATATAATATTTTTCACTCACATTTAGAACTTCTTTACCTTGTATTTCGTAACGAGGGACTTTGTGAATCAAAAATGCGTTTTCACAGGCTTTTATGTAATTTAGCACAGTATCTACTGCAACTTTTCTATTTTCGCTTTTAAAATATTTTGAAATTGAATTTGCAGAAAATGTATTCCCAATGTTCATTACAATGTAATTGATGATTCGCTCTAATAATTCAGTATTTCTTATATTATTTCTTTGAGTAATATCTTTTAATATTATTGATGAATATATATCTTTTAAATATTGCATGCTTGATTCCACTTCATAATTCAAATTATGTAAAAATGGCATCCCACCTAGTTTGACATACTTTTCAAATATTTCTTCTTTTGAAATATTTTGATTTATATTTTGGTATATTGAATAAAACTCTTTGAAAGAAAAAGGGTAAATTTCAACTTCAACGTATCTTCCTGCAAGGTAAGTTGCAAGTTCTCCCGATAATAGTTTAGCGTTGGAACCTGTTATATAAATATCGAATTGCTTATCTTCTGTTCTTAATGAATTTATGCACTTTTCCCATTCTTTTACTTCCTGAATTTCATCCAAAAACAAATAGCATTTTTCTTGAATATTCTCTGCTTTTTCCAATATATATTCATTTAATGTATCCGCATAGCAAAGATGTCTATTTCTTAAATTTTCAAAATTGATATAAATAAATTGATTTTCATCAACACCGTTTTTTTTCAATTCTTTCATAATCAATTTTAACATTACAGATTTGCCGCTTCTCCTAATTCCTGTCAAAACTTTGATAATATCTTTATCTATAAAGGGCTTAATTTTTTCAAAATAAATTTTTCTTTCTATCATAAAATCACCTCTATAAATATTTTATCATATTTACAACTAATAAAAAAGATATTTTTTTGATTTTTATCAGTTATAATCTATAAAAAACATAAATTAGTAATTTTATCAATTATATCTAAAAAATTATTTTGTAATTTTCACATAATCTTTATAAAACTCATAAACCTTCCCACTCTCAATCGCCTCGAAAACCATATCCTTTGCTTTCGCAGGATGATCTACTACATTCGCAGTATAAAGTGCAAACATTGCATTCAATACAACAATATCAAATTTTGCCGATTTTTCTCCACCTTTCAAGATTTTTACCAAAATTTCAGCATTTTCCTCTGGAGTTCCGCCTTCAATTTCAGAATGAAAAGCCCGTTTAAAGCCAAAACTTTCAGGCGAGATTGTATATTCCAGAATTTGTTCGCCCTTTACTTCGATAATTCTTGTATCATCGCAAATCGTGATTTCATCAAGCCCGTCATTTCCTCGAACAACTAATGCGTGTTTTCTTCCTAGTAATTGTAATGTTTCGGCGTACAATCTGTGTACTGGCTCATGGTAAAGCCCAACCAATTGGTATTTTAATTTTGTGTTTGGGTGAAGCAGTGGACCTAAAATGTTAAAGACAGTTCTTATTCCAAGACGGCTTCTAACTTCTCGGACTTCTCCGACTAATTTGTGAAAAAATGGGGCATGAAAGAAAGCAAGATTTTTTACGTGCAGTTTTTCAATTTGATTTGCAAGAGAATTTTCAAGAGGTACTCCTAGTTTATCAAGTACATCACTGCTTCCACTTTTACTCGAAATTGCACGGTTTCCGTGTTTTGCCACATTTACTCCCATTGCTCCCAAAATAAATGCCACAGCGGTTGAAATATTTATTGTCTTGAATCCATCGCCACCAGTTCCGCAAACATCAATCATTGGAGTTTCGTCCTCAAAAGTCGTGCTGTATTCTAGAATATTTTTTACAAATGCTGTAAGCGATTCAGGATAAAGACTTTTTTCTGAAATTAGTACAAGCAAGGCTCCAAGCTGTACAATGTCATAATTTTTGCTGTCAATAATTTTACAGATTTCACGAAAATCAGTATCTGTTAATGCAATATTTTCCTGTAATTTTTTTAAATATTTATTCATATCTATAAAGTTTCCTTTCTCTTTAGTATTTTTAGAATTTTCATTATTTTGCAAAGTTTCTGAAACTTCAATATTCAAGAAGTTTCGTATCATATTTTTTCCATATTCAGTAAAAATTGATTCTGGATGAAACTGTATTCCAAAAATATTTTTACTTTTGTGTTCTACAGCCATTGCAACCCCATCTTCAGACTTTGCAGTAACTTCAAGAGTTTCTGGAATATCGTCAACATAAAGTGAATGATACCTCATAACTTTAAATTTTTTTGGCAAGTTTTTAAATAATACAGAATTTCCCGATAAAACTGTAATCTCTGAAGTTTTACCATGCAATGGATTTTCAAGCCTCTTTATTTCTCCACCAAAATTCATTCCAATTGCCTGATGTCCAAGACAAATTCCTAAAATTGGAATATTGCCCAGTTCATCAGTATTATTTAAAATTTCTAGGCAAATTCCACTGTCTTTCGGATGTTTTGGACCGGGAGAAAAAATTATTTTACTAGGATTCATTTTTTTTATATCATCAATTGTAATTGCGTCATTTCTCACGGTAATAACTTCATCATCAGTCATTTCCTTCAAATACTGCTCAACATTAAATACAAACGAATCATAATTGTCAATCATCAAAATCATTTATTTCACATCCTTTCTATTTTCATTTTTATCATTTTTATTTTTTTCTTCATTACAGAATTTTTTAAAAATATTCAGCACAGACGCTCTTTTATGGCAAATTTCTTCATATTCCTTTTCTTTCACAGAATCAAACACAATTCCTGCCCCAGCCTGAATAAATATATTCCGAACCTCATCAACTTCATTTAAGTCGGAATTTTTATTTTCAAAAAATGCAGTACGAATAATAATCGCAAGCTGAACATCCCCATTAAATCTCAAAAATCCAATTCCGCCAGCATAAACATTTCTTTTAAATTTCTCCAGTTCTGAAATAATTTGCATAGCACGAATTTTTGGCGATCCAGAAAGAGTTCCCGCTGGAAGAGCCTGAGCAATAACTTCAAATATCGACACATCCTTTCGCTTTTTCCCGTAAACATCAGTTACAATGTGCATTACATGTTCATAATTCTTAATATGCATAAGATTTTTTACAACAACTGAGCCACTTTCTGCAAATTTCCCAATATCATTTCTAGCCAAGTCAACAAGCATTCGATGTTCAGCACATTCCTTTTCATCATTTAATAAGTCATTCGCTAAAAATGCGTCTTCGTTGGCATCTTTTCCTCTGGGACGAGTTCCAGCGATAGGAGCAATATAGATATTATCCGATGAAATATCAACCAGTATTTCAGGGCTAGACCCAACTATATCTCCATATTTTGTAGGAAAATGGTACATATACGGACTAGGATTTGCCTTTGACAATTTTTCATAAAAATCAAGTGAATCCATATTTGACGTAAGTTTTAACTGCTCACTTAGCACAACCTGAAAAATATCTCCAGCTTTAATATATTCCTTCGCTTTTTCAAGAATAGCATAAAAATGTGATTTTTCCTCATCAAAATCTGTTTTTATATCATAAAATAACCCATTATTTTCAGTTTTTTTCTTAATTTCATCCTTCAAAAGATCAAAATATTTCTTTTCATTCCCATAAAACGAATATTCCTTATTAATCTTTGAATAATGTAAATAAGCCTTCGCATTGGCAAAAATAAACTGTGGAAATTTAAACTGCTCCTCTTTTATCTTCTCAATCTTCTCAAAAAAATGTATAGACTCGTAAGCAAATGTTCCAAAAAGTCCAGCAAATGGAGCAATCTTTTTTTGCTTTACAAAAGAATTGTAAATTTTTTTCAAGGAATCATAGCTATATTTATTAGAATCAAAATATTCACAGTCAATCCCAATAATAACTTGCCTTTCATCTTCAGCAAAATAGGAATTGCTAAATTTTTTTCTAATAATGGAATAATAATAAGTAGGCTTGTTTATTAACATAAAGTATCTCGCTTTCTATATTTTATATTTTTTCTAATTTTTTCTTTTTAATATTTCCTTTTTTGCTGAAATTTATAAAAAAATTCCCTTAAATCGTTTTACCGTCTAAGAGAATTGTATAAAATAAAAGCATTGATCCTTACTTCACCAATGCTTTTCTCTAATATTTATAATCGTAATTACAATAAATTTCAACATAGCTGGCAAAAAAATATTAAATTGTATTTAATTTTTTCCACCATGTCCAAGTTTGTCTAATCATTGTAATCACTCCTCAAAATCTTTTATCTATTATTTTAATTTACAAATACTATATCACAAAAAATATATTTTGTAAAATATATTTTATTAATTTAATCATAAATTTTTTTTATGATTAGATTATTTAATAACTTTTTATTTAAGTAATTCTAATGCTTGATCCAATACTTTTGATCCATTCATCATTCCATAATCAACCATATTAATTACATCTATATTAATATTATTTTCTTCAGCTACTTTTTTAGCTTCTGGCAAAGCGTATTTTACTTGTGGTCCTAATAAAACAACATCAGCTTTTGCAAATTCACCTTTTGCCTTTTCAAGAGGTTCAGCTCGTATTTCAACTTCTAATCCTCTTTTCTCAGCTTCAGCTTTCATCTTGTTTATTAATAGACTAGTCGACATCCCTGCTGCACAGCATAATAAAATTTTTTTCATTTCTTATCATCCTCTCTTCTTTTTAACTTTTTTTCTTAAATTTTTTTTATTATATTAGATATGTTCGATAACCTAAGTTTTTTTATCTATACAAGGGGTCAAGACCCCTTGCTCCAAGATATTTATTTTATTAAATTCTAAGTTTGTATAGTTATCGAACAGGTCTATTGTATAATTAATGGACTTTACCCATATATTTTTGTTTCTATATTCATAGTATACCACTAAATTTTAATAAGTCAAATTTTATAAAAAATCATTATTTTAAATTTTTAACTGATTCATAAAACACAATAAAAATTTTCACTATTTTTTATATAATATTTAATAAATATTTTTTACTTCTTTTTAGTATTATACACAACAACATATACATTTGTAAATCATTTATTTTTAAAATTATGTTTAATTGTATTGTAATACTACAATTAAATTTATTTACTAAACTTCAACTAATTTTCCATAATTTCCACTGCTTGTGGATAAATTTCTCTAATTTCATTTGCAATTTTATCAATTTCTGCAATCAAATAATCTGTACTTCCACGATCTCCTTTCATCGCAATTCTAACATGAACACATCCTTCCTTCGCATAAGGGGCAACTGTCGGATTCGACATTTCAAAATAACCTTTTAGTCTATCATCAATTCTCCCTTCTGGAACTCCTTTTATTTCAAGAGTCTTCATTAATAAAACATCATTTGAATATTGCTTCAAAAGTGGCAAAACCTGATTATCAACCATCCATGTCATTTCTCTTGGAGGTCCTGGCAAAACTATTATTTTTTTATTATTTTTTTCATAAAAAAATCCAGGTGCAAGCCCAACTTCATTTTCCAGCAATTTTGAATTTTTCAAAATTGAAGCCTCTTTTCTTCCGCCAGAAGCCACTTCTCCAAAGCCCCTTTCATTATATTTTTTCACAATCAAATCATAATATCTCTCAATAACTTCCAGCTCTTCTCCAAAATAATCAGCCACAACTTCCTTCGTAATATCATCAACCGTAGGTCCAAGCCCTCCAGTAGTAATTACCAGATCAACCCTTTTAAAAGCATTTTCCAAACATTCCTTAAGCCTTCCATAATTATCTCCAACAGTAGTTTGATAATACAAATCAATCCCGATATTTGTAAACTTTGCTGAAATATATTGTGCATTTGTATTTACAATATCTCCAACCAGTAATTCTGTTCCAACGCATATAATTTCTGTTTTCATCTCAGTTTCCTTTCTTTTTTATTTTTCTGCTTTTTTATTTAAAATACCGCTAAATAAGTTTTAAAGTTAAAAATCCTATTCAACGGTAAATTTATATTTTCAATATTTAACTATTTTTTTAAAATAATGCTTTCATAAGGTTTCAAAATAATTTTATCATTTGAAATTTTAGGCCCTTCAATGTAATTTGACAATAAAATCGACGTATTTTCTAAATCCAATCCTTTAACATCAAACTCGCAAGTTTCACCATAAAAATTAGAAATTACTATCAATTCAGCATTTTCTCCAACTCTCTTGTAGGCATAAACCTTTTCATTTTCAATATCAAAATCTTCATATCTTCCAGTTATCAGCAATTCTTCATTTCTTCTCAATTTAATCAAATTTTGATAATGATAGAATACAGAATTTAGATCTTCCATCGCTTTTTTCGCATTAATTTCTTTGTAATTTTCTGAAACTGAAATCCAAGGTATTCCTTCTGTAAATCCTGCATTTTTAGAGTCATCCCATTGAACAGGCGTTCTTGAATTATCTCTTGATTTTTGCATTAAAATTTCAATAGCTTCTTCTTCTGAACATCCTTTATCTAATAAAATTTTATAATTATTAGTTGACTCAACATCACGATATTTTTCAATTTTATCAAAATACGGATTTGTCATTCCAAATTCTTCACCTTGATAAACATAAGGCGTTCCTTGTAATCCATGAAGAACTGTCGCTAACATTTTTGCTGATTCATCGTGATATTCTTTATCATTCCCAAATCTCGATAATGCCCTTGGCTGATCATGATTATTCCAGAAAGTCGCATTCCATCCGTTCCCTTCATACATCCCAATTTGCCATTTAGACAATATCTTTTTCAATTGTACAAAATCAAACGGAGCTTTTACCCATTTTTCACCATTTGGATAATCAACCTTCAAATGATGAAATGAAAATGTCATTGCCAATTCTTTTTCTTTTGGATTTGAATATTTTATACAATTTTCAATAGCAGTAGACGACATTTCTCCAACTGTCAATAAATCACTTTCTCCAAATGCTTCTTTATGCAATTCTTTCAAAAATTCATGAATTCTAGGACCATCTGTGTAATATCTTCTCCCATCAGCCACAAATCTTTTATCTGTTCCGTCATCATTCAAAAATCTCTGGTCTTTTGAAATCAAATTTATTACATCGAATCTAAATCCATCTACTCCTTTATTTAACCAATATCTAATCATTTCATACAATTTTTTTCTAACATTTTCATTTTCCCAATTCAAGTCAGCTTGAGTAACATCAAATAGATGTAGATAGTATTGTCCTCTATTTTCACTCCATTGCCAAGCATTTCCACCAAATTTTGATTCCCAGTTTGTCGGCTCTCTCCCATCAACTGGATCTTTCCAAATGTAAAAATCTTCAAATTCTGGATCTCTAGCTTCAGATTTTTTAAACCATTCATTTTCAGTCGAAGAATGATTTATAACAATATCCATCACAATTTTTAATCCTCTTTTGTGAGCTTTATTTAACATTTCCTCAAAATCTTCCATTGTTCCATAACTTTCATCAATGCTGTAATAATCACTAATATCATATCCGTTATCATTCTGAGGCGATTTATACATTGGTGTTAACCACAAAACCTCCACTCCAAGTTTCTTCAAATAATCCAGTTTTTGCGTAATTCCTTTTATATCTCCTTGACCACTTCCAGTTGTATCATTAAAACTTTTTGGATAAATTTGGTATACAACAGATTTATGCCACCATTTTTGTTCAAAATCTTTTTTCATAAAGTTTTCTCCTATATTTTATATATTTTTACTTTAATTATACCTTACTATTTTCATATATACAAACAAATTTTTATTTTTAAAATTTACAAACGCTTTCTAAAACTCTATTTAATACTAAAATCTTACATTAAATCCGCTACTCAAATAAAAAAGAATAGCTATAACTATTCTAACATTTATTTATCTTTATTTATATTGCCACCAGTATATCCAAAAACATAATCCAAATTTATATTTTTCATTGAATTAAACACACTTTGCTTTACTCCTGGATTTTTTTCTTCAAGCTCTGCTAATAAATTTTTTACTTCCCTACGTTTACTTGAAGTTTTTCCAGCTTCAATTGTACATCCGCAATTCATTGCACGAATCCCATTTGTTTTTGTATAATCAATTATATCAGCTTCTTTCACATAAATTAAGGGTCGAATTAATTCTAATTTCCCAGAAGTTGAGGGAACTTTTGGAGTCATTGTTTTCATTGTTCCAGCATAAAGCATATTTATAAGAGTGGTTTCAATCACATCATCAAAATGATGCCCAAGCGTCAATTTATTAAATCCAAGTTCTTCCACTTGTGTATACAAAATTCCACGTCGCATTTTGGCACATAAAAAGCACGGATAATCTTGTGCCTTTTCATTTGCAATTTCCCAAATATTTGTATCAATAATCTCACAGTCAATATTTAACTTATCCAAATTATTTTTAAAATTATCTAAATCAGAATTTCTAAATCCTGGATTCAAGCTAACTGCCTTAAATTCAAAATTCTTCCGTCTATCTTTCTTCAATTCCTGAAATAATTTTACCAAAAGTAAGCTGTCCTTTCCACCAGAAACACCAATTGCAATTTTATCCCCATCTTGAATCATATCAAAATCACTAATTGCCTTCAAGAATTTTGACCAAATACTTTTTTTATAAGTTGTCACTATACTCTTTTCAATTTCCTCCACATCCTTCATCGGACAATCTGGAAGAATTGCTTCACATACTAAATTTACCACTTTCCTTCTCCTTTAATATTTTATACTTTTATTTTTTTATTTTTAAACAAGAAATCAAGACTCTCATTAAGCATTTATACTTTCGATTTTAAATAAAAATAATAAAAAGCTGCCATATATAAGGATTTCACCACTTATTTTAAGACAACTTTCACTTTAAAGATTACACTTCTCATTCACATGAACTGCTCCTACTTTTAAAAGTCAGAAACCTCCTGTTATTTTTTGCTAAATTCTAAAATCAATTGTTGGAATGCTTTATTACAATATTACTGACTACATGCTTAATTTTTGCCATTTTATCTAATTATTTTCGCTAACATTAAATAACTTCTGCATTTTTAGCTGTAAAATTTATTTTCTTATTTTCTTCATTAATTACATTTCCATATTTATCTTCTATATAATGTATTTTTTCAATAAGCCCTTCATCTCGTGAATCAATTCTAAATGCCGCTTTATATTCTTCAAGAGCCTTTTTGTGCCGCCCCATATGCTCATACTTTCTAGCAAAATCAATATGTGCAATATACATATCAAAATCAAGGAATATCGCAAGATCATAACAATCAACTGCTTCTGATATTTTACCCTTTCTTGAGTAAATATTTCCCAAAAGGAACAAAATAAATGGCTCATCCTTTGTACTCACATCAAGTGCCTTGTTAAAATTTTCCTCAGCTTTTTCAAGTTCTTCGTTTTCATAATACAAATAACCTAAAAAGGCTCGTATTTCAATTTCATTTGGCTGTAATTTAACTAATTTTTCATAAATTTCAATTGCTTTATCATTTTCCTTTAGTGCATGATAAATAGAAGCCAATGTTTTTAATACTTCCACATCATCTGGATTATTTTTTATTTTTTCTAAATTTTCTTTAAGAAGCTGTTCATTATTTTCGTTGTATCTTATTTCTCTAAAAATCAATGTTTCTAACATTATTTCCCATTGCTACTATATCTACTTTTAATTAAAACACCGGTCTTTCTTAATTAAATAGCCTGTATTAATGTAGCATCTCCTTTCTTTTTCTTAATTTTGGCAAAAGTTTCAAAAATTATCTAAAATCTAATAAAAAATCTATAATTTGGAGAATTTATAATTTTAGGTTGTTTTTAAGTTGAATATTATAATCATAATTTATGTGAGATTTAAAATTATAAAATTAATAATTAAATTTTTAAAACCATAGAATTTATATTTAATTAAAATAAAAATTATAGAATTGCATAAACATATTTAAATTTCTTAACTTATTTTATCACAAATAACGATTTTAGTAAATAACATTATTCAGAAAATTTTTTCTACCCTTTTAAAATTTAAGATTAGAAAACCACATAAAATGGGAATTTTAAACATTATTTTAATTTTTCCAATTTATTTTTCGCTTCTTGACTTCCAGATTTTATAGCCTTTTCATAATATTCTCTAGCTTCCTTTGTACTTTTTTCTACACCTTTTCCATTTGAATATAAATCTCCAAGCGCTTCATACATAGGGGCTGCTTCTTTATCCATTCTACCTTCCGTCTTTTTATAAAACTCTATTGATTTTGCATAATCTCCAACTTTTTCATAAAGTTTTCCAAGTCTATAACTTGAAACTAAATCTCCGCTGCTATCCCCAATTTCATAGTAAAATTCTGCATCATCCAGGCTCTTTTTCACTCCGAGTCCATTTTCGGACATTATTCCCAAATATCTAGGTCCTTGTGCATCTCCACCATCAACAGAACTTGAAAATGAATCAAATGCCTTCTTATAATCTTTTTTTACTCCCAGTCCTTCCAAGTAAAGAATTCCAATATTTCTCATTGCACGATAATTCTTCTTTTCAGCAGCTTTCTTACTCCATTCCATAGACTTCTTGTAATCCGCCTTTACTCCATTTCCTTGAAGATATATTTCTCCAAGCTCAGCCTGTGCTTCCACATCTCCTTTTTTTGCTTTTTCTGTCAATTCCTTAATTCTATCATTCATTTTATTTTCCAAAGTTACATTATCTTTGAAATTTCTTGTTCTTTTATTTTTCTTTCCACAGCTGAATACTAAAATCAATATTAATACTGCAATAATATATTTTTTTTTCATAATTTCCTTCTTTCTATTCCATTACCACTTTTTTATCTTAAATTTCTTGATACATATTTCTTTTAATTTATATTTTTCCCATTCAAACAGGAAACTGGCTATAAATTTCTTTACAATACCTGTTAGAAAATAATATAAAATATAACCTCTATTTTTAAACGGGATTTAACATTAGCAAAAAATAAAAATCCTTTGCCTTACAATATCATTTTCTAATAAAGCTAATTTAAAATTAAACTTATAAATTTAATTATTTTATTTTTATCAATCTATTTTAAAAAAATTTTAATAAATTATAATTCCTGCAATCGCTGCAATTACTGTCAGCAATATTGGGCTCATTTTCCATTTTAATACAAGTGCCACTGACACAGCAAATATCACAACACTTTTCCAGTCAATAAAATTATTTTTATCAATCAATAACATTGCAGCCGCTAAAATCAGTCCAACAACAACAATTTTAAGTCCAGCAAATGCATTGTCTATATATTTATTGTCTTGAAACTTTAAATAAAATTTACTAAAAAAAGACATTACAATGACTGATGGAAAAATCAGCCCTATCGTCGCAACTGTTCCAGTCAAAACCCCATTCCAAACTCCCGCTTTGTTCCCAACTAAATATCCAACATAAGTCGCTGAATTTAATGAAATTGGACCTGGGGTCACCTGAGAAATTGCTACAATATCTGTAAACTGCTGTACATTTATCCATTTATGAAAATCTACTACATCGGCTTGAATAAGGGGTAAAATCGCATATCCTCCTCCAAAACTGAACAATCCTATCTTAAAAAATATAGAAAATAATGTCAACAATATCATTTATTTTTCCTCCAAATCATCCAAATATTCCCAAAAACAGCACCTAAAACAATCATTGCAACAGGCGGAAATTTCAAAAATACTACCATTGCTGCCACCAAAATCACAATCCATAATGTTTTACGATTAATTTTAGCCGATTTCCCAATAGTATAAACACTCGCTGCAATTAATGCAACCACCATCGGTCTTATAGCCTTAAAAGCCTTTATCACATAAACGTTATCTTGTATATTGCTAAACAACGAAGCTATAAGAAGAATTACTATAAACGACGGCAATGTCGAAGCTATGACAGTAACTGCTACTCCTAGCATTTTTTTCATCTTATATCCCACAAAAACCGATATATTTACCGCCAATGCACCAGGTGAGGACTGTGCAAGAGCCAAAAGTTTGACAAATTCCTCTTCCTCAATCCACTTTTTCTTAGCCACAATTTCAGCCTGAATAATCGGAACCATGGCGTATCCACCACCAAGAGTAAACGCACCAATTTTAAAGAAAATCCAGAATAATTCTAAATATACTTTCATTTTACTTTACTGCCTTTCCAAATCATTTATTTCTCATTTTATCACAAATATTATAATATTACAAATATCGAAAAATATGGAGACATAATTTCCTCCATGAAAATAAAATTCAGACATTTTTCTCTATAATTACAAATTTTTAAAAATATTGTAAACTTGTCAAAATGTAGAGATATAGCATGATGCCACATAAAAAAAGATAGCCAGCTTTTGACTATCTTTCTAAAAACAGCAATTCTAACCTTTTGAAAAAAATTCCTTTGCCAATTCCTTCAAATAAAATACATCAAAAATTCCACATAATTCACGCACCGAATGCATTGCAAACATTGGAATTCCAAGATCTACTCCATCTACATCCAGATGTGTTGATGAAATTGGACCAATTGTACTTCCGCCAAGCTCATTTGACTCATTTACAAATGGCTGTATCTGTATTTCTGTACCTTCAACAAGCTGCTTAATTACCGCAATCGAATATCCATCAGAAGTATATTTCTGCTTTGCACTTATCTTTATTGAAATCCCTTCGTTTATTTTTCCACGATTTGTAGGATCTGTTTTTCCTAAATGTGCAGGATGTGCCGCATGTGCCGCATCAGCTGACAAAATATATGAACTTTCAAGCATTTGTAAAAAATCTTCTCGATTTAGCCCAAGAGCCAATGAAATTCTTTCTAGCGTATTTAATAAATAATTAGAATCTGCCCCCTGTTTTGTTGCACTTCCTATCTCCTCATTGTCAAAAGCTACAAAGACATTAATTCTATCCTGATTTTCTTCAGCTTCCACAAGACCAATCAGTCCCGTATAAACAGAAGCAAGATTGTCAATTTTTGGCGATGACATGAATTCCTCATTTGCCCCCAAAAGACATCCTTTTTCTGTTGCATATAAATACAAGTCAAAATCAATTATATCTTCTTTTTTTATCTCAGTTTTCTTCAAAATAATTCTTTCAAGATACCCTTCTCTTTCAAAATTCTTATTAATAAGTGAAATTACAGGTAGAACATCATTTTGCTTATCAATTTTTACACCATTATTTACTTCTCTGTTTTGATGAATTGCTAAATTTGGTATTGTCAAAAGCGGTTCATCTATCCTAATTTTTATAGTTTTCGGGAAAAATGTATCCTCTCCTCTCACAATAACACGGCCAGCAATGGAAAGTGGCCTGTCAAACCATGTACTTAAGATTGGCCCTCCATAAACTTCCGTATTCAATCTCACTACATTTTCTGTGACTATTTCAGGACTAGGCTTTATTCTAAAACAAGGAGAATCCGTATGTGCCCCAAATATCTTAAAACCTTTTTTTACATCAAAATTTTCTCCAACTGTAAAAGCAATTATTGTGGAACTAGATTTTTTTAAAAAATACTTTCCGCCTTTTTTAATTTCCCATTTCTCACGTGGCATAATTCTTTCAAACCCGTTTTCATCCAAAATATCCGAACAGTTTTTCACAACGTGATAAGTACTTGGACTTTCATCGATAAATTCGATAACTTCCCTTGCAAAACTTTTCACTTCCATCTCAATAAAATTTTTCTGTATCTCTTCCAGCTCTCTCGTTGTGTGTATCATCTCTATTCATTCCTCTCAAATACAAATTTAAATTATTTAAAAATATTTCCCTATTAACAATATTGTACCCCATAATTTCAGATAATCAAAAAAAATTTTGATATTTTTTTAAATTTTTTTCTTTTTGCGTTATACTATTTCCCATTAAAATAATATAATTGGTATACCTTCTGTTACTCAAAGGGTCAAGACCCCTTGCTTCAAGATATTTATTTTATTAAATTCTAAGTTTGTATAGTTATCGAACAGGTCTAATGTATTCTCACTTTATCCTATTATTAAAACAATAAATTTGATATATCTTCTACAAGGAATTAAGACTCCTTGTCAGAAACTGTAAAATATAATTTCTATTTTTCAAATGGATTTAGCATTATTTCACTCTTGAAGAATTTCTTTTCTGTTTGAATAGCCATTCCATGACAGGTTTCATATCGTATGCATGCTGCCAGGTATAACGATGATTTCCATTTTTGTAAACCGTGTAATAAATATTATATCCATTTTCTATTTTACTTTGAACTTCTTTATTTACTTCATCTTGATTTTGTTCTGCATCAACTATCATTCTTTGAACTTTTGCACCATTTTTTTCCAAATAATCTGATATTTCAGTCAAACTTGGATAAGCTCCGGGATCTCCTTCTGACGCAACAAACCATATATTTTGATTTTTCATTGGTTCTGTTACATTTACGTCCCATTTACTTGCAACAATATACGAACCACCAAATAAATCAGGATATCTTGAATCCAATGAAATAGAAGACATTCCACCCATTGATTGTCCTGTATTGTAAATTCTGTCTTTATCTATTGAATATTTTCCAGTTAAACTGTTTATCAATTCAACTGTTCTGTCCAGTTCAGGACCATATTCATAATTATCATTTACCGTTACTACTTCATATTGCGGTGCTAATACAAAACTAGGATGGTTTTCCTGCCATTCAGGACTTGCCCAAACTGTAGCACCATTTCCTTGACTTAGTGTGTACTTAGTTTCAGAAGATACAGCTCCTGCATCATGCATAAATACTACCATCGGATATTTTTTAGATGGGTCATAATTTTTAGGAATATACAAATTATATTTCAAAGTCTTCCCATCTTTTTCAGTAAATACAAATTGCTTGAAGTCTTCTATTATTAATTGTCTTGTTTTTGTTGAAACTTGTTTTTCCTCAGAATTGTAAACTTTTCCATTTACAGTTTTTACACTTCCTGTTTGAGTTACTTCTGCTGTAATTGTTTTTAAAGGTTTTGCATCGCCTTTTCCACCCAATGTCGGTCCTTTTTGTCCTGTTGCTTTTTTCTTTTCCATTTCTTCTTTAGAATGGTCGCTTGCCTGAGCTACCATCGGAAGTCTTTTCAATTCCAAAATTACATATTTTCCATTTTTTGATTTTTTCTCATTTCTTTCATTTTGTTTACTTACATATACTTTTTCAATTTCTCTGCCTTCTACTTTATAATCTGAAACAGAAACTGAATTCCCAACAATTTCTTTATCGTATGTAAGCACAACTGCTGATAATTTTTCTCCATCTCCAAACACTTCTGTTATCGCTTCCACATTTTTAATATTACCTGCAAAAGACAAACTTGCAATTCCTAATAATCCTATTACTATATTTTTTATCATTGTTTTCCTCCAAATTATTTTTTTATTAAATTAATTTTATCAATTTAATGTGTCATATTTGCGACTATTTCCTTTAATTTTTCTTTGTCTATCTTTTTTTAAAGTTTAGCAGAAAAAGCAAATATTAATAAAAAAAACTGGATTTTACTCCAGCTCTTTTCATAATTCAAAATTTTCCAGCAAATAAAAAATTAAAAAATCCCTTTTTCTTTAAATACTTTAGTTAATTTCCCGTAGGTATCCGCTTCAGCTGCAACCAATGGCAATCGCACTATATCATTATCCAATTTTCCAAGTATTTTCATAGCTGCCTTTACAGTCACAGGATTCCCTTCAACAAACATATTTCTGCTTACATCGTATAATTTCGTATGAAGTTCAAATGCCTTGTCAAAATTTTTGTTTAAGAATGAACTAATCAAGTCGCTCATTTCCTGTGGCATTATATTAGCAACTACTGAAACTACTCCTTTTGCTCCAATCGAAAGCATTGGCAAGATTAGATGATCTTCTCCTGACAAGATTTCAATTTTATCTCCACATAAATCTTGGATTTTTATCATTTGTTCCAAACTTCCTGTTGCTTCCTTTACAGCCACAATTTCAGGCAGTTCAGCCAATTTTGCAATAGTTTCCGCTTCAATGTTTGTTCCTGTTCTTCCCGGCACATTATAAAGCATTACCGGAAATTTTGCCTCTTGCGCAATTGTTTTATAATGTTCGTAAAGTCCTCTTTGGCTAGGTTTGTTGTAATACGGGCAAGTGCTTAATGCTGCATCTGCTCCTAGTTCTTTTGCATATTTTGTCAATTCTACTGCTCTCGTTGTATTATTTGAACCTGCTCCTGCAATTACTTGTATTCTTCCTTTCACTTCTTCTACAACTATTTTTATCACTTTTTCATGTTCTGCAAATGTTAGTGTTGGAGCTTCTCCAGTCGTTCCACAAGGTACAATTCCAGCTGTTCCATTTTCAATGTGATAATTTACCAGTTCTCTCAATTTATCTTCATCTAATTCCGTTCCATTATTTTTAAACGGCGTAATTAAAGCTACGTAAGATCCTTCAAATTTCATTTTTTCCTTCTTTCCTTAATTTTTACTTTACTTTTATATTCTTTTATTTTTTCAAAAATTTTAATTAATACTAAATTCAAAAAAATTATCTTTGAAATTTATACAATCCTTCAGCAATTTTTTCACTAGGCCCAGTCATAAAAGTGTTATTTTCTCCACCTTCATATTCAATAACAAGCTGTCCGCCAGGTACTTTCACATTTACCTTATTATCTACAAAACCAAAAGTTCTAGCAAGCACTGCTGAAGCTGTTGCACCTGTTCCACAAGCCAATGTTCTCCCTGCTCCACGTTCCCAAGTAATTACTTCTATTCGCTTTCTATCATATACTTTTACAAAATTCACATTCACTTTTTTAGGAAACAAATCAGTATAATTTTCAATTTTTTCCCCAATTTCATCAATATTGTAATCACTGAAGTCATCTACAAATATTACAGAATGGTCAGTCCCCATAAAAATATATGAAATTTCAATTTCTTTTCCATCAATATTTATTTTTTCTCTTAAAAACTGCTCTTTTTCTGTATTTATTAATTCTTTTATGTTAAAAATAGGTTTTCCCATATTTACTCTTGCAGAAAAATCATCTCTTTCCTCATCATAATTCACTCTTATTGTCAAATCTCCAGGAACTGTCTTTACAACAAATTCATTTCCAGCGACTAAATGATTATTTACAAGATAATGTGAAAAACATCTTATTCCATTTCCGCACATCGGTGCTTGACTTCCATCTGCATTAAAGAAAAACATAAACGGCATACTTGCCACATATTTTAAAATAATTAACCCGTCTGCACCTATTCCAAAATGTCTATTGCAAACTTGACTTGCAAATTCACCGTATTCAGGTATCCCCTTTTCAATTAGCTCCTTTTCACTAACAATAACAAAATCATTCCCTGCACCCTGATATTTTTCAAATTTTAACATTTCAAACCTCCATTAATTTTTATTTTTCTTTTCCTGCAACTTTCTAGCCATTTTTACAACGAATTTTCTCGATAGAAATCTAGTTACAAAAACTGCAATTCTATTAAAAATCCCAGGAATGATAACTACTTTTCCCTTCTGAAACTCTTTATATCCGATTTCAGCCACTTTTTTCGCAGTCATAACTTTCATTTTTTCAAATAATGAACTTTCTGTCAGATTACTGCTTTTCTCAAAACCAGTATCTGTTGGACCAGGGCAAAGTACTGATATTTTAATATTTTTTCCTCGAATATCATTTCTCACTTCTTCCCTAACTGCTTCTGTAAATGACTGTACAAATGCTTTACTTGCATAATATGTACTCATTAAAGGTCCTGGCATAAAAGCTGCAATTGAAGACACATTTAATATCCCACCATTCCCATCTTTCATCATATCACCTAAAAACAGTCTTGTCAATTCCACAACTGCCTTTATATTCAAATTTATCATTGCTCCATTTTTTTCCATTATTTTCTCATTAAATTCAGAAAACTTGCCATAAATCCCAACTCCAGCATTATTCACAAGCACTTCAATTTTAAGTCCCTCTAATTTTATCCGATTATAAAGCCTTTTAGCCGCATTTTCCAGCGACAAGTCAGCTTCAATCACAGTTACTTTCACATTTTTAGAAATTCCTTCAAAAATCTCTTTTTTCAAAACTTCCAATTTATCCCTGCTTCGTGCTACGACAACTAGATTATACCCATTTTTTGCATAAATTTTAGCAAGCTCATAGCCAATTCCACTGCTTGCCCCTGTTATTAAAACCGTTTCCATAAAAATTCCCTTTTTTGTATTAAACCCAATCCTGTAAAAAGATACTTCAATAATTTTTTATATATCAAACTCTCTTGCAAATAATTCTGCAACTTTTTTCCCCATAACTTCATCCACAACCAACGAAATACTGATTTCTGAAGTCGAAATTTGGTGGAAACTTATATCATTTTCCGCTAAGATTTTAAACATTTTCGCAGCTACTCCAACATTGCTAATTAATCCAATTCCTACGATTGAAACTTTTGTAACATACTGGTTAATTATAAATGATGTTTGTGGAAATTCAGATTCGATTTCTTTTCCAATTTTTTCAAGAGCTGCTATATCAGTTTTTGGACAAGTAAAGGCAAAACTTCCATGATGGCTAGTTACATCATTTTGACTTATCATATCAATATTTATTCCATTTGCTTCAGCTTTTTCAAAAATTTCGTAAACATTTTGTGCATTTGTAGGGATTTCCTCTACATTTACCATTATTACATTTTCGTTTATTGACACTCCAGTTATTACTCTTTCTTCCATTTCTTTAATCTCCTTTATTTTTTGAATTGAAGTTATTATCGTTCCATTTTTTTCACCCAATGATTTTCCAACATAGATTTCCACTCCATATTTTCCACCAAGCTCTACTGCTCTAGGCTCCATTACTCCAGCTCCCAAATAAGCCAATTCCATCATTTCATCATAAGAAATGTACGGTAATTTTTTCGCATCCCCGTATACTCTTGGATCAATTGAATAAATTCCATCAACATCTGTATAAATCTCACATTTTCCTCCCAAAGCCGCCGCAAGTGCAACCGCAGAAGTGTCAGAACCTCCACGCCCCAAAGTAGTTACATCTCCATCTTTATTAACTCCTTGGAATCCAGCTACAACAACAATTTTCCCTTCATTCAAGTGATTTTTTATAACATCACCGTTTATATCGTCAATTTTATTTTTCATATAATGTCCGCTTGTTTTTATCCCAGCTTGAGCCCCTGTCAACGAAATCGCTTCATATCCCAATGTTTGCAACGCAATGCTTAGAAGCGAAATAGTTTGCTGTTCACCAGTTGACATCAATCTGTCCATTTCTCTGGAATCTGGATTTTCAGTAATTTCATGAGCTAATTTAATTAACGCATCGGTTGTTTTCCCCATAGCCGAAACTACTACAACTACATCATTTCCCGAATCTTTTACACTACCTAAATATTTAGCAATATTCATAATTTTTTCAGTTGTGGCAACCGAAGTTCCACCATATTTATGTACAATAATCATAATAAATGCACCTCTATCCTTTCTCAATATTTTTTTATTATAGATTATAACTCAAAAATCTCATCATTTCTTAATAAATCTTCATAAGTTTCCCTTCTAACGGCAACTTTTGCTTTACCGTCTTTTACAAATACAACTCCTGGTGTAACCATTCTATTGTAGTGGCTTGACATTGTGTAACAGTAGGCTCCTGTCGTACCAACTGCAACTATATCCCCAATTTCAGTTGATTTTGGCAATTTACCATTTTGAATGATAATATCTCCTGATTCGCACAATTTTCCAGCCAACGTAATGTCTTTTGTGTCAGTATCTTCCATTTTATTTACAACTCCAGCCTCATATTCAGCTTGGTATAATGCCGTTCTTATATTATCTGACATTCCTCCATCAATGAATACATAAGTTTTTCCACCAACAGTTTCTTTAATTCCACCAACTTCATACAAAGTAGTTCCAGCATTTCCAACAATGCTTCTTCCCGGCTCAATACAAAGTTCTTTAAATCCAATTTGATATTTAATTTCCATCGCTTCAGTATAAGTTATAATTTCGCTAAGCACTTCTTCTATTGGTTTAGGATCATCTCCATTTTTGTAATAAACTCCAAATCCTCCACCCATATTTACTGTGTGAACTACGATTCCCAATTCTTTTTTCAATCTATCCAAATATTTAAAAATTTCATCTAACGCAAAAATAAAGAATGCAGATTGGAATATTTGCGAACCAATATGTGTGTGGAAACCTTTAAATTCAATATATGGACTATCATTCAATCTTTTTACAATATCAATCAAATTTTCTTGGAAAAGTGAAATCCCAAATTTTGATGTAAGTCCTGAAGTTTTTATATAATGATGTGTATGTGCCTCAATCCCTGGATCAATTCTCACTAAAACCGCTTGTTTCTTACCTTTTTCCTTACAAACTTTTTCAATCTTAGCAATTTCATCTTCATTATCTACAACAATCGTGTCAATCCCATATTCAACAGCCATCTCAATCTCATTTACTAATTTATTATTTCCATGCAAATGCACTCTTTTCATTGGAAATCCTGCTTTATGTGCTGTATACAATTCTCCACCAGACACCACATCTAAGTCTAATCCTTTAGATTCAACCAATTTAATCATCCCAGTTGTCAAAAATGCTTTCCCCGCATAAGCTATTCTCGTTTTAAATCTTGATGATTGAAAAGCCTCTTTCATCTTATCAATAGTCGTTTCAATTAATTCCTGATCCATTACATAAAGTGGCGTTTTAAACTCTTTTGCCAGCTCAATTGTGTCAACTCCTCCTATTGATAAATTTCCTTTTTTATTAATTTTTGCCGTTCCAAATAACTTCATATTTTCACAAAATTTTTTTATTTTTATAAAACCTAAATACTAAATCCTTATAAAAAATTAAGATTCTTTATTAAATAATTAAGAAATAATATAAATAAAAAAATTCTCTTCTCCTTTCAATATTTGTATTTTTTTGGATAATTAAAAAATGCTGATAACAAGCATCAGCATATAAAACATATATTTAAAAATTTTTTTATTATTTTCATTTCAAACTAAAAACTTAAAAAATTTATATGAATTATATCTGACAGCTCCCCATTATCCCTTGATAATGACAGTCCTATGGATATTATCCATAGCCCCAGCAAAAAAGATAGTCAATCCCTATGCTTCGGCAGTTATTCCTTTCAACTTATTTCACAGAATCGACTTTTCTCCGTAAATTTACTTTTAATAACTGCACCTCTATCATATAACTTATATTATTATAACTAATTTTTTTCGATTTGTAAAGTATTTTTCAAAATTTTAATTTATTTTCATATTAAATTTTTTTAAATTCAAACTTTATTTGTGATAATAAACAAAGAAAATCATAAGAAAAAAAATATTTTAAAATCTCAAAAAAAAATGTTATAATAGTAAGATACGATAATTTTAAAAAGGAAGGAAAAAAAGAAAATGAAAACAATATTTAAAACTCAATCTAATGAAGAACGCCGTGAAATGATTTTAAACGGAAAAGTTATAAATACCCTGCTTTTCTTATCTATCCCAACATTGCTAGTTGGAATTATTCAAGCACTTATTCCGCTTTCTGACAGCCTGTTTCTAAATAGGCTTACAAGTGTTGAAGTGGCTAGTTCTGTAACATTTAGCCAGCCTGTGCTGAATATTATGATTGCGTTGTCGCAAGGGCTTGGAGTGGCTACTCTTGTTATGCTTGGAAGACTTTATGGAAAAGGGAGAATGCTGGCTGTAAAGGAAACTATGCTGCAGATTTTTGTATTCAGCTTTGTTATTGGGCTTTTTATAATTCCAGTCTGTGTATTTTCAGCCTTCATAATTTCCAAATATACAACCATTGAAATTCGTAACAATGTCTATATTTACATTGCCCTCTATTCTCTTGTAATGCCCTTTGTATTTTTAGCCGCAATTTATAATTCGTCAAAAAATGCGATTGGACGTCCTGAAGTTACATTTATTAGAATTTTTTTATTATTAATTTTGAAAATAATTTTCAATTCAGTTTTTCTATATGTATTAAAAATGGGAATTACAGGTGCAGTAATGGCTTCACTTTTTTCCTACATTGCAATTACAATCTGGATGTTTTATGATTTATTTCTAAAAAACGGAGATGTCAAGCTGGATTTAAGAAATTACTCAATGAAGCTACCCATAATAAAAAGGCTTCTAAATATCGGCTTTCCAGCAATGCTAAACTACGCTTTTCTATATCTCGGATTTTTCCTTATAAACAAGGAAATGGAAAAATTCGGTGCAATTGCCTTAAATGCACAAGGAATCGCCTCTAACATCAATGCAATCTGCTTTATTTTGCCATCTTCAATCGGAACTACAGTTTCTTCAATGATCAGCATAAATATGGGAACTGGAAATGTGAAGAAATCTAAAGATGTATTTAAAATTGGCTGGAGAACAGGGGTTATACTTTCTATTTTAACAATTATCCTGATTTTACCAATTTCAATGCCTCTTGTTCTCACTTTTACAAAAGTTACAAAAGTTATTGAGATTGCCAACAAGGCTTTGCATATTTATACATATTCAGTAATTGGATTTAGTATTTTTATGATTTCACAAGGAGTTTTCATTGCACTTGGAAGAACAAAAGTGCCTTTATTTATGTCTATTTTAAGAATTTGGCTGTTAAGATATATTTTTATTTTAATGACTCAAAGATATCTTGGACTTTACTCAATTTTCTGGGGAAATTTATTTTCAAATACTTTAGCAGGTTTAATCTTCTTTATTTCTGTAAAAAGTATCAACTGGAAAAAAGGTTTCAAAAATAAAGAAAGCAATTATATAAAATTACAAAAAAAATCTCTAAATAAATGAGAAACTTCTCACTTAAATAGAGATTTTTTTATTGACTTGAAATTAAAATTATTTTACAACATTCAATACAAGTGTTTCTCCAGCTACTGCTTTTCCAGATTCAACTGGATTTAATGAGCTGTAATCATCACTATTTGAAATTATTACTGGTGTAATGATTGATTTTGCATTTGCTTTTAAAAAATCGTAATCATATTTAACAATTGGGTCTCCTGCTTTTACTACTGCCCCTTCTTCTGCAACTCTTTCAAATCCTTTTCCTTCAAGTTTAACTGTATCCATTCCAAGATGCACGAAAATTTCGATTCCAGCAGGTGTTACAATACTAAAAGCGTGGTTAGTATCAAATATTTTTTCTATTCTTCCAGAAGCTGGTGCAACCATCACACCTGATGCAGTTGGTTCAATTGCAATTCCGTCTCCTATCATTTTTTGTGCAAAAACTTCATCAGGCACTTCTGACAAAGGTAGTAAATTTCCTGAAATAGGAGCTATTACTTTCCCGTCAAATTCTTTTTTAACTTCTTCACCTTTGTTACCTTTTTTGAATAAATCAAATAATCCCATTTTAATTCCTCCAATTTATTTATTTTATATTTTAATTATCTCATTTCAATGTTACCACATATAATCAAATTAGTCAAATTTTTCTTTTAATAATGAAAAAAATTTAGAAACAATTATTAAATATCACACTCCTATTTTTTTCAACTATTATTTTTCCAGTATTTTATCTATAATTTATTTTACTTTTTCAAAATAATTAATCAACTAATACAGGATTAAAATCTTCAACCCAAGGCAGCCCAAATTTATTTAACGCATCCATAAATGGATCTGGATTCATTTCTTCTACATTAAATACTCCCGGTTTTTTCCATTCACCTGTAAGCACCATTGCAGCTCCAATCATTGCTGGAACTCCTGTTGTATAGGAAATCGCCTGTGAGCTGACTTCCTTATAACATTCTTGATGGTCACAAACATTATAAACATAATAAGTTTTTTCAACTCCATCTTTTTTACCTCTAAAAATGTTTCCAATATTAGTTTTACCTTTTGTTCTAGGTCCAAGTGAAGCTGGATCAGGCAATACTGCTGTCAAAAATTGTAGTGGTACAATTTGCTTTCCTTCAAATTCTATTGGCTCAATTGACGTCATTCCAACATTTTCCAGTACTTTTAGATGAGTCAGGTAACTTTGCCCAAAAGTCATAAAAAATCTAATTCTTTTAATTCCTTTTATATTTAACGCAAGTGATTCTAATTCTTCATGATGCAATAGATACATATCTTTTTCACCAATTTGTGGAAAATCATATACCCGTTTAATTTCCATAGGCTTTGTTTCCACCCATTTTCCATCTTCCCAGTAACTTCCATTAGCTGTAACTTCCCTAATATTAATTTCAGGATTAAAATTTGTTGCAAACGGATAACCGTGATCCCCAGCATTTGCATCAAGAATATCAATATAATTTATTTCATCAAAATAATGCTTTTGTGCATAAGCCGAAAATACTCCAGTAACACCTGGATCAAATCCACTTCCCAAAATAGCCGTAATCCCAGCTTTTTCAAATTTTTCCTTATAAGCCCATTGCCATTTATACTCAAATTTGGCAGTATCTAACGGCTCATAGTTTGCTGTATCCAAATAGTCAGTCTTAGTTTCCAGACAAGCATCCATAATTGTCAAATCTTGATACGGCAAAGCCACATTTATCACAATATCAGGCTTATATTCATTAATCAATGCCACCAATTCAGGCACATTATTAGCATCCACCTGTGCAGTCTGAATTTCAATTCTTCCAGCATATTTGCTTTTTTCAATTCTTTCCTTAATTTCATCACATTTCGCCTTCGTACGGCTAGCAATCATAATCGAACTAAACACTTCTGAATTTTGTGCACACTTATGGCAAACTACATTCGATACTCCTCCAGCTCCAATTACTAATGCTTTTTTTCCCATTATTTTCGCCTCCTCAAATTTACTTTATTTTTTACTTTAAGTATCACCTTTAATTCTTTTTTTATTAATATACTCAAACTCATTTAAAATTAAACTGTTAAAAACTGTATAAAATAAAGTCTAAGTAAAATAATCATAGCTTTTGTGTTTGATTTTAAATCAATCTTACTATATTTATTATAGTATAAAATATTTATTCTGTAAATTATTTTTTTCAATTTTTTATTCTATTTAAAATTTATTTCAGTTCCATTATCATAACTTTCAATCCTTCTTATGTAAATTCTTACTCTCCAATTATTTTTTCTCCTTCTTTCTAAGTTTAAATTTTTCCCTATTTCCTTAATATCTGCTTCTTTATCCAAATTAGGCACTTTATTTACAGTAAAACCTTCTTCTGTCATTTTTATCTATTCTTCAGCTACTTCCCTACTTAATTCTAAATTTTTAAAAAAACTTGAAGTTGCTATTTTTATCACTTCGTTTAATTTTTACTTTCACAATAATATTATATCACATCTTATAATTTTTTCAATCTGAATTTTTAAAATTAGATTAATATTTAAATATACCTAGAATTTTTAGTAATACAAAAAATACTCAACTAGCAAATCATATCGCCATTTGAGTATTTTTATTTCTTAAAATTTTTCTATTTCTTCACAATAAAAAGTTTTCCATTACCGCTGTATTCAACAATAAAAAGCTCGCTAATATTAGTGATATTATATTTTTCCAGCTCTTCTTTCAACCAAGCATCATCTTTTCCAATATGCTCTAGATTATCCTCTTGTATATTCCCTTCTGAAACCAGTAAATTTGAATAACCATCTTTACCTTTTTGGATAACTATAAGCTGTCCATTTGATTCCATGAAAGCATCTTTTATATCTGATATTTGCGTAATCCCTTTTGTTCTCAATTTAGTATAAAAATCAGGAATAGAAAGTGTCGCCTGTGCAAAATTTTCTATCAACATTTTTCCATCTCTTATTAAATATACAACTTGTCCATCTATCATTTTTTTTACACTTTTATTTGTATTTTTTAGAAAATCAGTTATTGTCATTAGCAGTCCCCATATCAAAAGAACTATCAAAAACTGAATTATTGATATACTTGGACTGTAAATAACACCACCGATAATTCCCCCAAGAACATAGTTACCTATCTGATCTTCTGTTGATGTTGGTGCCAATTGGCTTCGTCCATTTAAATTCATAAATAAAACTAATGCAATAAATCCGATTGTAAGTTTTATTGCTACAAGAATTATGAAATCCAAAATTACATCATCTTCCTTTCTTTATATATTTTTCCAGCTTAAATGCCATTATTCTTTAATTGTTTTAACTTCATCCACATAAGGCACTGTCATTTGTTCAACCAAGATATTATTTCCTACCCAGTGAATTTGGTAAAATTTGTCTTTTATTTTATAAACGGTATCTTCTGTTATTTCAGGTGTATTTATAAAAATATCATTTTCGTTAACTTTAAATTTTTCAGATAATTTTTTTATAACGCTTGCCGAATTTTTATAAACTTTTTCTTCGTTATTTTTAGCTCTATAATTATCATAATGATACAATGCAAATAAAAAGATAAACATCAATCCAAGCAAACTAAGCTGCTTATCCCTCAACGAAATACTTCCTTTAAACCATTTCCAAAATGCAAATACAATAAATGCAATTACAAAAATAATTACAACAAGAAAAAATTTATCTGTTACAAATTTTTGGTTTTCTAAATAATTAAAATTATAAAATTCCATATTTTTAGTATTTCTCTCCTTTCTAATAATTTTTATTTAGTCATTTGTAAAAGTCTGAAAAGTACGATAAATACAGTATTTTACATTTAATTTTCTTCTTTTCTCCACTTTTGGACAAGGGGCTTAACCATAAATACTACTGTTATTCAATTTTACTTTTACAACTGCCTAGATAATTTTTATTATTTATCTTAAATAAATTAAATGACTTTTTTAAATTTATCACAATTAATCAAACTTGTCAAACCTTTTTCAATCTTCAAATCAAATTTACATAATTAAATATTTATGTTTGTAAAATTTTTTTTATTTCTATAATTGACAAAAAAAATTAAATGTGGTAAATTTATTTTAAAGAGTTAAATAATTCAAAAAGGAAAAATGAATAGAGGAAATAAAATGTTTTTTAAAAATAAATCTTTTTCACCATATATGACAATATTATTATCATTTGTAATAGTGACAGTTTTAGGCGGAATCTTATTATCTTTGCCAATTTCTGTGAATTATGGAAAAAGTGTAAAGTTGATTGATGGATTTTTTATAGCAACTTCAGCTATTTGTGTGACAGGGCTTTCCAGTATTGATATTGGCAGTGTTTACAATACTTTCGGGCAAATTATAATTTTGATTTTGATACAGCTTGGAGGACTTGGGGTTATAACGTTCACATCAGTTATAATTATTATGATTTCAAAGAAAATTGGATATTATACCAAAAAAATAGTTCAAGAAGATATAAACATTGACACAACTTTTAGAATTGAAGAATATGTGAAAAAAGTTATTTTTTCTGTAATCTTGATTGAATTTATTGGAGCTGTTGTTTTATTTTTTGAATTTATAAAAAAGTTTAGTTTTTTTAAAGCAGTTTATTATTCACTTTTCCATTCTGTTTCAGCATTTTGCAATGCTGGATTTTCATTATTTTCAGACAATTTATATGGATTTAAAAATAGCTTCTTGATAAATATTACAATTCCGCTTTTGATATTTTTAGGTGGAATCGGATTTTCAACGATTTTAAATTGTTACAATGTTTTTAGAAAAAAAGAGGAAAGATTAACTTCAACGACTAAATTAAGCATTAAAATATCCATTTTTTTGATAATTGCAGGAACAATTGCGATGCTTATCTTAGAATATTCCAATAAAAGTACGATTGGAAACTTATCTTTTGTGCAAAAATTAGAAGCATCATTTTTTCAAAGTGTATCAACGAGAACCGCTGGATTTAACACAATTTCAATTTTAGGTCTAAAAAGGTCAACTTCACTTTTATTTATTATTTTAATGTTTATCGGCGCTTCTCCAGGCTCAACTGGTGGAGGAATAAAGACTACGACGCTTGGGCTTATAGTCTTAGGAACTTTGGCAACACTTAAAAATAAGGATGCAGTCGAATATGACAAGAGAAGTATTAGCTGGAGAATTTATAGCAAAGCAATCGCTATATTATTTATTTCACTTATTTATACGGTAATTTGTGTATTTTTATTAATTTTATTTGAAAGAAATAAAAATTTTCTGGATTTGGCATTTGAAGTATATTCAGCATTTGGAACAGTTGGACTTTCTAGAGATTTGACACCAAGTCTTTCGGATATTTCAAAATTTATACTTATTGTTACAATGTTCGTTGGAAGAGTTGGACCGCTCACAATCACTTTGGCATTGTCAAAGTCAAATTTAAAAAAAGGACATTATACCTATCCACAAGAAAATATTTTGATAGGATAATTTTGAGGAGGAAAAATGGCAGGATATTTAGTTATAGGAGCAGGAAAATTCGGGAGAAGTATTGCAAAAACACTTTATAGACACAATGAAACTGTACTTGTAATCGACAAAAATGAGGAACTTATACAGCAAATAATAGACGATGGTACCGTCGGAGAAGCAGTTTCTTTTGATGTAACAGAAGAAAATTCACTAAAGAAAATGGTAAATAGCGATGATTTTGAGGTAGCATTTATTTGTATTGAGGGCAGTTTGCAAACAAGTGCATTAGTTACGGTTATGTTAAAAGAATTAGGAATAAAAACTATTATTTGTAAAGCTATTACAAAAATTGAAGGAAAGGTTTTGGAAAAAATTGGAGCGACCAAAGTTGTATTTCCCGATGAAACCGTTGGAAGAGATTTAGCTTTTGAATTTTTAAAGCCAGATGTCACAGAACATTTAAAATTTTCTGAAAAATACAGAATTTTTGAATTTAAAGTTCCAAAAAAAATTATAGGAAAAAACCTTGTTGAGTTAGATTTGAGGAAAAAATATGAAATGAATGTAATTGGAATAAAAAGGGAGGGTGAAGAACTAAGAATATCACTCTTGCCAAATGAAAATATTTTAGAAAATGATATGCTCTTAGTCATTGCAAATGTTGGAAAGATGATACAATTTAATAAAGAGTATTTGGAAAATTAATACTATTCTTTTGAAATAATGAATTTATACTAAATCCATTATTCCAGTGGAAATATACTCTAACCAATTTAAAATCGAACTATTAAAGATTATATAAACTTAGGATTTAAATAAAATAGTCAGAGCTTTTGAGTTCTGTTTTAAATCAATTTTACTATAAAATTTTAAGAATGTAAAAAAGGATTGACAGCTGTATAACAGAAGTTAATCCTCTTACTTTTTTATTATTAACAAAATATAAAATTTATTATTTTAAATCTTTCAATATAAAAGTTATTTTACTTTTTCAAATTTTCTTCCAATACTTTCAAATTATTCTTTGCATGCTCATCTCCCAATGCCGCAGCCTTTAAAAACCATTTTTTTGATTCCTTAAAATTCCCTTCATTTCCAAAAATCATTCCTAACCTATTCATCGCATCAATATCATTTTTCCAAGCCAAATGCAAATACAAGTCTTTTGCCTTCTCAATCTGATTTGTACTATTGTAAAATATAAGCAAATTCTTTTCTGCACCTTCACAATTTTTCTCAGCCGACTCCAAATAATATTTTTCCGCCTCTTCAATTTTCCCATATTGCTCATACAGAATTGCCAAATTATTCAAGGCATCATAATCATTATTTTTAATTGCAATCAAATAATACTTTTCTGCATTTTTAAAATCATGCCGACTGGCATACAAATATCCCAGATTATTGGCATATTCATAATCTCCAGCTTCAATTGCCTTCAAAAACCATTTTTCTGCATTTTCATCTTCATAGTTATTTTGAAAAATAAGAGCAATTTCATTCATAGCCTTTGTATCTCCAGACTGAATCCTTTTAATATATTTATCAAATAACTTATCCATTCCAGTTTTTTTCATACTTTTTTCACCTTCTCGCCTTTATGATTTTTTAGTCGTTTTCTTCTTTTTCACTGTTGCTGTTTTTTTAGTTTTTGCAGCAGATGTTTTTGCTTTAGAAGTCGATTTTTTAACTGTTTTTTTAGAAGCTGCTTTTTTAGTTTTTGTTTTTTCTTCCTTTTCAGTCACTCTTGTCACTTTTCCAGTTTTTATATTTTTTATTGTCTTACATTCTGGATAACCTGTACAAGCAAGGAATTTTCCAAATCTTCCAGTTTTTATTTCATAAGGTTTTCCACAAAACTCGCAAACTCCAGCTTCTTCTATTATTTTCCTGTCAATTTCAAAAAGCCGTTTCATCTCCTCATTTATTTGCAAAACGCCATCCAGCTCAATTACAGAACCTTTTCTATATTTTTGCTTCAATTCCAGCGGCAGTGACATTCGTTTTTCATCTGCTTCATAATTTTCGCTTTCAAGATATTCCCCAAATCTTCCGACTTTTAATACGTATTTTACTCCATTTTCATCAAAATAATCAGTCGGGATTCCCTTTTTGTTATTTTGAAGTTTTTCAACCGCTTCCTTTACAAAAATTTCTCCCTTTCTAATCTCTTCAGGCGATACAGGAATTCCCTTTAATGAAATTTTTTCCTTTTCATTTGTTTCACTTATCAAATATTTTCCATACAATCCAGTTTTTAAAACCATTGGATTCCCTTCAGAATCCATCACATCCGCTACAACTCTACGAGTTTTTATTTCATCAATTTCCTTTTCAAACTTTACAATATCCTTTTCCAGCGAACTATAAAAATCCCTTAAAAGCTGAACCCATTCAACAGTTCCTTCCTCAACTTTATCCAAATCCTTTTCCATATTCGCAGTAAATTTCACATTCATAATGTCTTTAAAATTTTTTACAAGCTCATCTTTTACTTCATATCCCAAATATGTCGGAAAAAAACGTTTTTCAATAATTTCCACATATTCCCTTGTTTTCAAAGTTTCAACAATTGAAGCATAGGTTGATGGACGTCCGATTCCTTCAGATTCTAATTTTTTTACAAGAGTAGCTTCTGAAAATCTTGTTGGCGGCTTTGTAATTCCTTCTTCGATATTTAATTTTTCAATTGGATGAACGCTTCCTTCTTTTAATTCTGGAAAATCTCCAGTCTTAATTTCATCTTCATCTTTAAAAATCTTGTAATATCCATCAAAAATAACTTTATTAATTGTTCCTCTAAAAAGGTATTCTTTATTTACAGCATTAATTTGCATTTGCTCATACTGCATCGCAGCAAACTGTGAAACTAAAAATCTATCCCAAATTAACTTATACAGCTTATATTGATCATTTGTCAAATATCCCTTTATTTCATCAGGAACTAAGTTTATATCAGATGGACGAATTCCTTCATGGGCATCTTGAACATTTGATTTTGAATTTTTTACGATATATTTTCCTACATATTTTTCACCATAATTTTGAGTAATATAATCCTTTGCCATATTTATTGCATCAACAGAAATCCTTGTCGAATCTGTTCTCATATAAGTTATAAGTCCTTTATTTTCTCCATTAATCGGAAGCCCCTCATAAAGCTGCTGTGCAATTCTCATAGTCTTGCTTGCACCATACCCAAGATATGATGAAGCAAGCTGCTGTAACGTACTCGTTTTAAATACAAGTGGCGGTTTTTGAGATTTTTTCTTAATTTCTATTTTTTCAAGTGTCAATGATTCATTTTTCAAGTCTTTTTTTAGTTTTTTTATAACTTTTTCATCAAATATTTTATTCACTTTTTCATCTGCAATTTTTACTAAATTAAGGTTAATATCTTTTTCAATTAATGTACTGACTTCCCAATATTTTTGGGGAACAAACGCATTTATTTCATCTTCCAGGTCGCAAATCAACTTTAACGCAACCGACTGAACCCGTCCAGCACTTGCATTACGATTAATTATTTTCCATAAAAGCGGACTTATTTTATAACCAACTATCCTATCCAGCAATCTTCTAGCCTGCTGTGCATTCACAAGATTATCATTGATATCCCTTGGATTCTTAATCGCATTATTTACAGCTGTCTTCGTTATCTCATTAAATTCAATTCTCCTAGTTTTATCAGGCTGCTTAATATAATTAAAAATATGCCAGGCAATAGCTTCCCCTTCCCTATCCTGATCCGAAGCCAGATAAACATTGCTTGCCTTTTTTGCCTTTTCCTTTAATTTCTTTAAAACCTCGCCTTTTCCTTTTATAACCTTATACTGAGGTTCAAAATTATTTTCCACATCTATTCCAATTTTAGTTTTTGGCAAATCAATCACGTGTCCATAAGATGCAACAACTTCGTAATTCCTCCCAAGTATTTTTTCAATGGTCTTTGCCTTTGATGGTGATTCAACAATAACTAACTTTCTAGCCAACTCTATTTCTCCTTGTTTCTTAACTATCTTTATATATAATTTTTACTATTAGACCTGTTCAATAATTTAATTTTTTTGCACAAGGGGTCAAGCCCCCTTGCTCCAGAACATTTGTTTTATTAAATTTTAAATACATATATTTTAGAACAAGTCTATTCTTGTTATCTTTTATTATTTTTAAAATTACACTATCCTTATATACTTCGCCCCATTTGTTTCTGTAATCAATCCTTTAATTTTTAAACTCATAATTATCGAAAATAATTTATTTTTCTCAATTTTTCCCTTCACAATTTGTAATATTTGCTCAAAACTTACTTCCTCTGTAATCGTTTCAAATACAGTCTGCTCTTCCTCTGTCAATTTTTGCAATTTACTTTTTTCCTTTTTTATATCCCACAAAAACTCGATTGCAATGTCATTTCCACAAGTTGTTAATTTTGCCTTATTATTTTTAATCAAATCATTACAGCCTTCAAAAGATGGATAATTTATAAATCCTGGAATGGCAAAAATTTCACGATTCATACTGAATCCTAATTCTGCAGTAATTAATGCACCGCCTTTTTTGAAACTTTCAGCCACTAAAATTCCATCTGACATTCCCGCAATAATACGATTTCTTCTTGGAAAAGTCCATCTGGTTGGTTGCGTTCCCAACGGATATTCACTTACAATAGTTCCAGTTTCCGCCATTCTCTCCCACAAATCTCGATTGTCATAAGGATATACAATGTCTAGCCCTGTCCCAACTACCGATATAACTCCTATTCCCTTGTCAAGTGCAGTTTTTAGAGCAACTGTGTCAATTCCTTCTGCAAGTCCGCTAATTAAAGTCACATCATAATTTACAAGTTCATTTACAATTTTCTCACAAGCCATTTTTCCAAATTTTGTAGCCCTTCTTGTACCCACAACTGCTATATTTCGTTTATTTTCTACTGAAATCTTATCCTTGTCAATCTTTATTTTCTCATAATCCTTCAGCTTTTTCCCCTTTAAATATAAAAATACTGGATAATCTTTTATTTCCTTTAGCTTTTTTGGATATTCCTTATCATTTGCACTAATTATTCTTACTCTGTTTCGCTTGTAAAGCTCGATTCTTTCTTTCATATCAATTTTCATTGATTCTTCCAGCTGATGTTTTAATTCATCGTTGAACAATTTAAAATTTTCCTCATAAAATAATTCTTCAAAATCTTGAAAAATCAACATCAACTTTTTTATATGGTTATTTTTCATTCCATATTCCTTTAATCTAAGCCATTCCACAATAATCCCCCCTATTTTTATCTTGAACCAGCTAATATTTCATTTAATATTGTAATTTCCTTTTTTACTTCATCATCGGCATGTGTAGAATTATAATCTCTTAAATATCCCAATGCTTTTGAAAAATCCCCTTTTGATTTGTAGGCAATGCCTATCCCTAATTTTGCTTCAGCCTGATTTTCATCCTGCGATAAAATTCTCGCATAATAATCAATCGATCTGTCATTATTTCCCATAAGCCGAGATCCAATCGCAATTACGTACATCACAGAAATATCAGGATTTTCATCCTTCAATGCCAAATTTACCGCTTTTTCATAAAGTCCATCACGAAAATACAGCTGAGCCATTCTAAATGTCGCCGATGAACTTTTTTTAGCAAGTGTAGCATTTTCATAATTTGTATAGGAATTATACTTTGCCTCTGTAGATATGTCTTCCGTCTGTGTCGCTGGCATTGTCCCAGTATCTTTTTCTTTTGGCTTCAATGACTCATCTTTTGGCGGTTTAAATGCTTTTTTTGTAGTTTCATCAGCTTTAGCTGTTGGCGGCAAAACACTTTCTTCATCATTATTTACAGTTGTTGCATCTCCACCTTCGGTTTCTGTATTTTCAGCAATATAATAATTTCCTTTTACAACTGTTGCAAAAGTGAGAAGGATTGCCACCATCATCATTACTCTTTTTGCTTTTCCCATCTTGTTCCTCCTAAATAATTAGAACTCCAAATTTTTAGTTGTTCTTGGGAACGGAATTACATCTCTAATATTTGTCATTCCTGTAATATACATAAGCATTCTGTCAAATCCAAGCCCAAATCCTGAATGTGGCACGCTTCCATATTTTCTTAAGTCTAAGTACCACCAGTAGTCTTCCTCTTTTAATCCCATTTCCTGAATTTTTCCTAAAAGGACTTCATAGTCATCTTCTCTTTGACTTCCACCTACAATTTCCCCAATTCCTGGTGCCAATAAGTCAACTGCTCTTACAGTTTTCCCATCTTCATTTAATTTCATATAAAATGCCTTTATATCTTTAGGATAATCAGTTACAAATACTGGCTTTTTAAAATGTTTTTCTGCCAGATATCTTTCGTGTTCAGTTTGTAAGTCAATTCCCCATTCCACTTCATATTCAAATTTCTGTTTTGAATTTTTCAAAATTTCAATAGCTTCAGTATAAGTAATTCTATCAAATTTATTGTTTACTAATGTATCAAGCCTATTAAATAAATCCTTATCTACAAATTTATTGAAAAATTCCATTTCTTCCTTAGCATTTTCTCTCACATAATTTACAATATATTTTATCATTTCTTCAATAATATCCATATTTACATCCAAATCAGCAAATGCAATTTCAGGCTCCATCATCCAAAATTCTGCAGCATGTTTTGGAGTATTAGATTTTTCAGCCCTGAATGTAGGTCCAAAAGTATAAGTATTTTTAAATGCTGTTGCAAATGTTTCAACATTTAACTGTCCACTTACTGTAAGATTCGCTTCTTTTCCAAAGAAATCCTGTTTAAAGTCAATGCTTCCATTTTCAGTTTTTGGAACATTATTTATATCAAGCGTTGTAAGTCTGAACATTTCTCCAGCACCTTCCGCATCACTTCCAGTAATTATTGGTGTTTGCACATATACAAAGTTTTTTTCCTGAAAGAATTTATGAATTGCATAAGACAAGATTGAACGCACTCTGAATGTTGCAAAAAAAGCATTAGTTCTTGGACGTAAATGTGCAATTGTTCTCAAAAACTCAAATGTATGTCTTTTATTTTGCAATGGATAATCTGAATCAGCTTTTTGATAAACAGAAATTTTTGTTGCCTTAATTTCATAATCCTGTCCTTTCCCCAATGATTCTACCACAGTTCCTGTAACTTTAACAGAAGTTGAAATTGTAAGTTTAGAAATTTCTTCAAAATTTTCCAACGCTTCATCAAACACAACTTGAATCCCAGTAAAAAAAGTCCCATCATTTAACTCAATAAATCCAAAGTTCTTTTGACTTCTAATTTTTTTTACCCATCCGTTAATTTCGATTTCTTTCCCTAAATACTCTTTTGTATTTGTCTGAAGTTCTCTTAATTCTAATAACATATATTTTCTTCTCCTCTTCCAAAAATTATTTTATTTTTATTCAATTTTTTATTTATACTTATATTTTCACATTATACCACAATTTTTTATATATTTTAATAATAAATTCAAAAATTTATTGTAATTTCCAATAAATCTAATACTAAATCATATTATAAATTAATTATATTTCTAAAATTTCATTGACAAACACCCTCTAAATGAAGTAAAATTTTAATAATAATACTAAGTCCCTTTTGCAAAGATAGTAATTATAGTTTATTTATTTTTTTGACAAGGAGTCTTGAACTCTTGTGTAGTAAAAGTTATAACAAATCTATTATTTTATGGGAAATAGTATAAATATAGTTTCATACAAAAATAAAATTAGGAGGAAACTTAAATGGCAGAAACAAAAAAAATAGTATCAAAGATTGGAAGGAATGAAACAAATATAACTTTTCCAGTGATTTTAACAGGAACTATTGGAGCGGTTCTAGTATCTTCCAGCTCTTTTTACATCGCACTAAAATTTGGAGCATTACCGTGGCCGACTATAATGGTTACGCTCTTATCTATGATGACGTTAAATTTATTTAAAAAGGCAAATAACAAGGAAATTACAATTTCTCATACTATTATGAGTGCTGGGTCAATGGTAGCTGGAGGAGTTGCCTTTACAATGCCTGCTTACATTATTCTAGGTGGAAAATTAATGGATATTAATCAGTATCAGCTGCTTTTAACTATTTTGGGCGGAAGTATTGCAGGAGCATTTTTATCGTACATTTTTCGTACAAAGTTAATTGAAGAAGAAAAACTGGAATTTCCAATTGGAGAAGCTGCCTATAACCTTGTAAATTCAGGAAAAAGTGCAGAAAATATCAGATATGTTGCTTTTGGAACATTATTTAGCTCAATCGTTGCTTTTTTTCGTGATTTTAGCTTTACAAAAGGTAAGGCACCCATTATTCCATCACTACTTTCATTAAAAAATGGTCTTTTCAGTTTTTATGTATCGCCACTTTTAGTTGGAATGGGATATGTACTTGGATTTGTAAATACATTTGTCTGGTTTTTAGGTGGAGCGATTGTCCTTTTTATCGGAGAACCATTTGCAAAAATGTTTAAAATTGCTGATTTTCCCATTATGAAAAATAGTTTTGGAATGGGATTTATGATTGGGATTGGAATTGCTATAGTTTTAAAAATTATTTTTTCAAATAAAATGAAAAAGGATACAGAAAATAAAAGCATTGTAGCGAAATTGCTCATTTTATTGGTTATTTCCATAATTGTTATAACTTTTATTTATAAATTACCAATTTTTCTTTCATTAGTTTTAGTGCTAATTTCAATTTTATGTACAATCATCGCTGGATATTCGACTGGAAAAACTGGAGTCAATCCAATGGAAATTTACGCTATAATTACAATTTTATTAATTTCATTCTTAAATAAAATGCTAAATGGCTTAAATATTGGCGGAATAAAATTTTATACAAATTTAAATACCTTAATATTATTTATGCTAGCCTGCATTATAACAGTTGCTTGCGGACTTGCAGGCGATATTTTAAATGACTTTAAATCAGGATACAAAATGAAAGTAAAACCATCCGAACAACTTTTTGGAGAATTAATTGGTGCAATCGTAAGCTCTTTCGTAATAACATTTTTATTTTTTGTTTTTTTCAAAGTCTACAAAACAATCGGACCTGTTGAAAATACTGAATTAATAGCATTGCAGGCTTCCATCGTAGCAACAGTCATAAACGGAATACCGTTTTTAGGCATCTTCTTTATTGGACTTGCAGCTGGACTAATTCTAAGCCTTTTAAATTTACCAGTTCTAACTTTTGGAATTGGAATTTATGTACCGTTTTATTTGACTTCAACTGTATTCTTAGGTGGTCTTGCAAGTTTTTTTGGTAACAGAATTTCAAAAAAATCCAATTCAAAACTGCTTTTAATATCAAATGGACTAATGAGCGGAGAAGCAATTGTTGGAGTTATTTTATCAGTTATGGCTTATATTGGATTATTTATAAAATAAAAAATATGAAAGGTAAAAAAGGTGAAAATAATGATTTTAGGATTTGACATTGGAAATACACATATTATACCAATCTTTTTTAATAAAAATGGAAATATTTTGGCAACATTCAGAATACCGACACATCTGGAATTTACCGAAGATACTTTTTTTATAATGTTAAATGAATTTGCAAAAAGCAAAAATTTGGAAATTTCAAATATAAAAAATATTATAGTTTCATCGGTTGTTTCAAATATTAATGAAAATTTTACAAGACTTGGGAAAAAATATTTTGACATTGATCCAACTTTTGTAACACTTGAAAATGTGGAAAATAAAATAAAAGAAATAAAAATTTTGCCAAATATGGAACGTGGGCTTGGAGCAGACAGAATTGTCGATATTTTAGCAGCAAAAAAACTTTATCCAGAAAAAGAACTTTTAATAATTGACTTTGGAACAGCCACAACCTTTGATATGATAAAGGATTCCACTTATATGGGCGGATGCATTATGCCAGGAATTGCACTTTCAATAAACGCCCTATTTAGCAATACTGCCGCTTTGCCTAAAATCGAATTTACAGAACCTGAAACTGTTCTGGGAATAAATACAGTTTCTCAAATTAATGCTGGCATCTTTTACGGAAATGTTGGATCAATAAAAGAATTAATTTTGCAATATAAAAAATTTTTCCCCAATGCTTACGTTATCACAACTGGCGGACAAGGGCAAAAAATTTCAGAATACATTGAAGAAATTGATGAATACGTTCCAAAACTTGGAGAAATCGGGATTTTTGAGTTTTATAGACTTAATTTTTTGAGAAAAAATAGTGATGAAATATAATGAAAAGGAATAACCATAAAAAATGAATGAAATAATAAAAGACATATTAATTGGTTCAACAGTCAAAGTAGCTGAAATTGTTGTAGCAAAAAATGTTATAACTAAACTTCTCTATCACAATTATGAAGTTAAAATCTATTATGAAAAAAATGATGAATCTCGGAAAAATCAGGATTTTTTGGTACTTCTTCACGGTATTTATGGAAAAAGTTCAGATATGGAAAGTATTGCTCAAAATTTTAAGAGCAATTACAGGATTATCAATATTCAATATCCTACAACGAAAGAAACTGCTGAGGAAATTTCTGATCTTTATATAAAACCAAATATTGAAAATATTAAAGAGCAGATTTTCTCAGAAAATTTTCATAAAAAAATAGAAAGTCAATATTCTCAAACAGATGAAAATAATAATAAAATAAACAAAAATTTTAATCAAAATGTAAAAATTAATTTTGTGGCACATTCGATGGGAACTGGAATCCTTCGGTATTATTTAAAGGAAAATTCACTTGAAAATCTAGGAAAAGTCGTATTTATTTCTCCGCCATCGCACGGAAGCCATCTAGCAGACGTACCTTTTGTCGACAAACTCCCGTCTATGCTTGGAAAAGTCGTTCCACAATTTAGCACAAAAAAAGACAGTTTTGTAAATCAGCTTGGCGAGCCTGATTACAACTATATGATTTTAATTGGAAATAAGACAAATAATTTGCTGTATTCAATGATAATTCGTGGAAAAGACGATGGAATGGTGCCTCTAAAAACTGCAAAAATGAAATCTGATAATTTCAAAATTATTGAAAATACAACTCACACCAGTATTCTAAAGGACAGACGAACAATGAAGGAAATTTCTGAATTTTTAAAAAATTCAGATCTAAATAAAGAGAAGGAAAAATAATGAAAAAAACTACAACAAAGCGAACAAATAATTCAACAAAAAAAACTGTAAAAACAAAAACTGAAAGAAAAAAAAGCATCCCAAAATTTGAACAATCTTTTTTAGAAGGGATTTCCTGTGACATTTATGTTGGAAAAAAGGCTGGAATTAGTGTTAGAAATGCAATACGGAAAGCTAAAAAATCAATTACGGTAATTTCTCCATTCTTAAGCGGAAATATGATAACTGAAGATGTTTTTGAAGTATTAAATAAAGATGTTCAAGTAAACATTATTTCAAAAGACAATGAAAGAATTTATCCTTTTTTAAAAAAGAATTTATATAGCCAAAATCCTATTTTAGGTTCTGAAAAATGGTTGTTTCTTTTGGGAAAATACATATTAATATTTTTTTATATTATTTTATCTATTGCAGCATTAGAAATTTTTACATCCTTTATTTTTGATGTTTCTTTTACAAAAAATGTACTCCCAATTTCTAAAAATAATTTTTTAGTGCTTACCATTATTTTGGGAATACTGACCTTCTTTTTGAGAAAATTGACAATAAACCACGAATTTTACTATTCAAAACGAGATAATTTCAATGTACATATTCTTGAAAAAAGCTATAATCTTCATAGTAAAATCTATATAATAGACAACAAAATTGCCTTTTTAGGCTCTTTAAATTTTACTACTACAGGTTTTCTTTTTAATCACGAAACTTGTATAAGAACAACTGATAAATCTGTAATCAGACATTTAAATAACGTCTATAAAGATTTAATAAAAAGTTCAAAGCCTATTCCATCAGGAGAATTGAAAAAAAGAATAAATCAAAAATAAGAGCTATCTATACTCGTAATTGAATTTAGATAACTCTTTTTATCTATTCTATGATGTTTGTTTTAAATTTATTCTAATACTAAACCCTATAAATCCGTGTTTTGGGTAAAAAAACTCTCTGTATACTAATCCATTGCTTCTCCAAAAACAAAATTTCCTAAAATAAATATTAATATTAAAATAAATTTTTTCATAATTTAGACTCTACTTCTTAATATCTTCAAAATATTAAAAATTAATCTATCGGAAGAAAATCTCCTTCCCAGTCTATTCCCTGATCTTCTGCATAACTAAAATTATCTGTCGCAAGTTCTCCAGTTATTTTATTCACAGTATAACTAAACAAACGTGGCTCAACACTTGGATCTCCACCACATTTCGCATTATTACTTCGTACATCAATTTCAAATTCTTCAGCTGTTTCATCAACATAAAATCTCATACATTTCGTTCCTTGATTACCACCAAATCTATGCTTAATTATTGAATTTTGCACAAGTCTTAAAGCCTCGTCCTCACTTCTCACAGGTTTAGCATTCAAAAATCCAGCACATACCAAAGAAAAAACTAAAATACCAATCTTTTTATTAAAAATTTTTCTCATCAAAATCACCTTCTCCTTCAACCTTTTTTCAATATTGATTATACCATATCTTTTTGTAAAATCGAAACTTTTTCAAAATTTATTCATCTTTCAATTGATTCAGCAAGTTACTAATATCAATTTTCTTAACTTTCCCATTTTTTAACAAAATTTCAACACGACGATTATTGTATCTTCCCTCTACTGTATCATTCGTATCAATTGGATCTTCAGATCCTTTTCCAATCATTTTAGTAATTTTTATATCTTTTCTCAATCCATTTTGTTTCAGAAATTCTGCCATTTTTTCAGCTCTTGATAAAGATAATTTCTTTTTATTCTTTTCAGTTTCATCAGTATATCCAACAATTTCAAATTCTTCATTTTCAAAAAAGATATTTAACAAATATTCTATTTCTTCTCTAATTTCCTGTTTTTCTGTTTCAGTCACTTCTTCTTTATCAACGGGAAATCCTCTTATTACCATTTTTTCTATTTTTCCATCTTCTTCTACAAATCTAATCGTTGTCCAATTTTCACATATCGCTCTTTCAGGACATAATTTCGGAAGTTTATTTGCTATTTCAAGATTTTTACTAGCAATTTCAGAACCATTTTTTATTGCCAATCTATAATATTCTTTCGCTTTAGGAATATTGCGGGAATTTTCATTTTTTGCATACAAATTTCCTAAATTATTAATTGCTTTTTTATCTCCATTTTTTATTTTTTCTTCCAATATCTCTACTTTTTGAGAAAACTCATCATACGATGTATTTGAAAACAAATTAATTGTCAAAACCAATGTGAAAAATAAAATCATTTTCTTCATAAAAAATCCACTCCTTCATAATACTAAAAACTCAAAACTATATTCAAACAATTTACTTTATACACCAAGTGCCTCTCTCAACTCCTCTATGCTATCATATCCTTTTACACTATCATCTCTTGCAATTCTATCAGCTTCTCTCATTGCTTCTAAAGTTATTTCATTTGGCTCTTCTTCCAATTTCAATTCAAAAGGGATTCTATTTTCTCTAATTGCAGTTTTTAAGAACATATTTACTGCGGTTGTCATTGTCAAGCCAAATTTGTTAAATAATTCGTTCGCTTTTTCTTTTGTTTTTTTATCAACTCTAATACTTAAATTTGCATTTGCCATAACAAATACCTCTTTTTTTCTTCATTGTATCAATTTATAATTACATTGTCAATACAATAAACCAATGTTTTCCTAATTTGAGAACTTAAATATATGATCTTTATAATTTATGTAGAATGTCGTGATTTTTTTGGAATGAAAACGACTAAACACATTTATGTGTTTCTTTTTCGTAGTAATTCAGGTTTATCCAAATAATAAATGTTTTGACTACTTTCCCAAATAAAATTTGGGAATATTTCAAAAAAATTCTTAGACGAGCCAGGGTTAGTGCGTAGCACTTTCGCCATTATCTTTAATATGTCATTAGTTAAATATGTTAAAATAACTATTATTGCGAAATGAAGGGAAATGGCGAATGATTTCCCTTGCTTTAAAACATTAATTATTTAACCAAAATAAAAAGGGCAAGATACATCCTCCCCAAACAAGAATCCTCTGCCCTTCCTATATAAATTCCTAATTTCCTTTACGTTATATGATATTTCAACTTTCACATTCTAATTAGTACCTATTTCCTTCTTTGTCTTCACAATGTACATTCCCATACTGCCTATAACATTCCACTCCTCTTTCATCTCTTCTTTTATTATATTCGCTCCATTCAGTAGGACTGAAAAGTTCACATCCAACAACAGTCATGGCAAGTATAACCAGCATAATTATTTTTTTTCATAAATACACCATCTCCTTTTGTATTGCTCTTTTCCATATCAAATTATCATTCCATTTCATGTATTAACTATTTATGTGTATTTTTTTTATTATACAATATTTTGAGTTTGGGTGCAAGTTATTTTATATTTCCACACAACAAACGCATGAATATTTTAAACTATTTCTTTACATCTATCCATTTTTTTAACAACAGCATTTCTATATATCAAAAAATAATTTTAAATATCTTCTTACATCTAATGATATGATATATCTCTTTATCCTTCTGCTAAATTTCTTTCTGAACGGCAGTTCTTCCAGTATTGAGATTGCTAATTTCCTTAGAATATTTAAATTTCTTGCCACATTTTTGTTCAATGTCCTACTTGCATCTTCTCTGAATGTCATATCCAGTATCCAGTTATAGCTTGTCCTCTTACCGCTCTTACAAATTCTTCTACTCTCCCTGCTATATTCGTTATGTAATATCTTTTCTGTTCCTGGTTTTTTCCATTTTCTTCTATTGTTAAAATTGATGCACCTATCCCTTTTACTTCTTTTCTTTTAATAAGCCATTCTGTTTCTTCAGTATAGTAATATTCCCTCGTTTCCAGCCATCCCCTTTGCTTTTCTGTTTTCCTGCTGTACATTCCTTCTTCCTTTAATTTTTTTCTGAATCCCTTGTCAGCAAAGTAATCTTCTATATCTTCTTTTAAAGTCTTCTGGTTACCTTTTACCTGGAGACAGAAATAGCCCTTCTTCTTTCCTATCTTTTTTATGATTTCTTTCTGGGTTCCTATCGCATCTATAATTCCAATTTAATCCCTTTTTTTCGCAAGTTTTCGATACACTCAACTAAATATTCATTATCATGTTCTTTGTAAATTGGGCTATCTATAATTTTTTCTTCAAGATTATTATAATTTTCTGCTTTCTTTCCCCTATAATTCTTATCTCTCCATTCTTTAGAAACTTTATACCCTCTTTTTTCCATTTCATCCATAACCAATGAATGATAAACAAATAAATAATATGGAGAATATAAGAATACATAATCTACTGTTTTATGTTTCTTTTTCCATCCATTTCCCCTAAGTGCACAACATTCTCTATGTTGACCAAGAAGCTGGTTTTTAGGCAACAGATGAATAATTTGTTCATGCCATAGTCTCATCTTTTTCTCCTGTTAATAAAGTAGATTCTTGTAAATATTTATTTGGATATTTCTTTAGTAAAGTATTGATATATTCAATTACTGATTTCTGATTATTTCTCCCTCCCATATATTCTTCCAGAATGTTAAATAATCCTTGTTTTTCAATCTTCGTTGCCTTTTTTTTGAAATATCCCCATAAATGAAGAATTGCATTACTAAAATCTTTTTTACTTTCTTTTATATCCCTTACTTTTTGTATTCTTTCACTAATAAATACAATATCAATTTCTTTTTCTTTCAAATACTTTCTTATTTCTAAGTACATTTTATGCGATTTGCTTAACACATAATATTTATTTTTTGCCCATAGCTCTTCACATTCTTTTTTTTTATTCATGTGGTTCACATCAGCCTTTCTTTCAAGATATTCAAATCATATATGAGCATTAACTTCATCTATGTTCTCCTTTGAGTTTTTTGTTAGTTAATTTTTTTTATAGCTATTTTTTCTATGTTTGCGAGTATTAAAAATTTAATCTTATCTTCATGCGTTTGTCGTGATATTTCAATATCTTTCTACAACTTCCCAATCTCCACTTCCAATTTATCTAACAGCAAATCAAACTGTTTTGCTACAGCCTCGATTGTTTCAATTTTTGACAAGTCAACTCCTGCTTTTTTAAGCTGTTCCATCGGGAAGTCATTTCCTCCTGAGCTTAATAATTGAATGTATTTGTCTAATGTTTGTTTTTTCTCGCTTTCATCACTTGAATTTATCATTTTTTCATATAAAATCGCTGATGAGGCAAAGCAAGTTGCGTATTGATACACGTAAAATGGCGAGTTGAAAAAGTGTGGAACTCTTGCCCAGAAAATATAGATTAAATCATCTTTTTCAATTATGTCGCCGTAATATTTGTCAAACAAGTCTTCCATAATTTTGCTCAAAACCTCCGCTGTAATCGGCTCTCCAGCTTCTGCCAGCTTGTGTGCCTGATATTCATAATCTGCTAATAATGCCTGAAAATAGAATGTCCCAACAATATTTCCAATTTCCTGCTCCAATAGTGCGATTCTTTCTTTTGGATCATTGGTATTTTCTAGCATATAGTCAAGCAGTAATCTTTCGTTAAATGTGGAAGCCACTTCCGCTACGAAAATTGTGTAGTCTGCCATCGAGAAAGGCTGATTTTCGTCTGAATAAAGAGTGTGCAAAGTATGTCCCAATTCATGTGCCAATGTGAATACGCTATCTAAAGTCTTGTTGTAATTTAAAAGCATATATGGGTGAACTCCGTAAACTCCTGCAGAATATGCTCCTGTTCTTTTCCCTTTCGCCTCAAATACATCCAGCCAGCCTTCTGAAATCGCTTTTTTCATTTTTTCTACGTAATCTTTTCCAAGCGGAGCAACTGAATTTAACACCATTTCCTTCGCATCATCATACTCATATTCCTTATCAAATTCTATTAGGTTAATTGAGCCGTCAAAATTATAATATTTTTTAAGTCCCAAAATTTTCTTTCTCAATTTTAAATATCTTTGCAATGGTTTTGTATTATTTTTTGCCGTATTGACAAGATTTAAGTAAATTTCTTCTGGAATATTGTCACTTTCCAGATGGCTTAACAAAAATGAATCGTAATTGTAGGCTTTCTTTGAAGCAATCCCTTTTTGCAAAATTGAGTTATAAATTGCAGCGATCGTATTTTTTTTCTTTTCATAAATTGTATAAAACGTCTGAAACATCAGTTTTCTGTCTTCCTGATTTCTATTTTTAGACAAAATTTTAGAATAATTGGCAGGCGTTACATCCACTTTTTCTCCAGAATTAAGCGTAACTTGAGGCCATTCCACATCCGTAACCGTAACTTCCGAATAAATGCTTCTCGGTGATGAAAAGAATGAACTGTAGTACGACAGCAGTTTGCTTTCCTTTTCTTCCAGAATATGCTTTTGCAGTCTAAATAAATTTTTCAGTCCAAATCTATAATCATCAAATTCTTTTTTTTCAATCCATTTTTCAATATTCTCACGATTTTCAACAAGTTCCGAATTTACCCAGGACAATTCAGTAGAAATCTCTGCAAACAAAAACTGTACCTTCTGCAAATGCTCCACAGCCTCCTTATCCGATGAGTTCAAATCCCTCGCAAGCTGAGGATACCGATACAATTTATAAGAAATCTTATCCATTTCCTCCTGCTTCTGAAAAAACTCCAATAACTTCCCTTCGTTCCCAAATTGCCCTTTAAATCCAGCCAATTCTTTTTTCAGCTCACTAACTTTCTCAAAATCCTTCTCCCAAGCTGAATAATTTTCATAAATATCAGATAAATTCCATTTGTATTCTTGTCCTACATTATCTCTTTTCAATTCTTTTTTTTCTATCTTGTTTTTTCCCATTTTATTCTTCCTTTCAAAAAATTAAATACAAATATAGTATACCCTTTTTCCAAAAATTTTAAAAGATATTTTCCCAAATTTATTCTTTTTTATTTTTTTATTTATATATTAACCCCTGTCTGATAACCTAATTTTTTTTATTTAAGCTTCAGAATATTTGTTTTATCAAATTCTAACGAACAATTCTAATAGATTCATTCTCTTGTAAATTTTGTCTTATCAAAATAATAGTAATTATTTTCAATAACATCCTTGAAATCAGATATTCCAACTGGTAATTTTACTTTCTTATTACTTCTCATATTTGATTTCCTCCCTTTTTTTCTTTATACAATTATATCATATCTGTATAATAAAACAAAAATTTATGTTTTTTAATTATTCAAATTTATTTTTTATGCTTTTAAATATTCTTCTTTTTTGTTATAATATTAGTAAAAATAACAACTTTGGAAAGGAAAAAATAAAATATGAAAAAAATGTGGGAAGGACGGTTTCATAAGGAAACTAATAAATTATTAGAAAAATTTAATGCGTCTATAACTTTTGATAAAAGAATGTATGAAGAGGATATTACTGGGAGTATTGCACATAGCAGAATGCTTGCTAAGCAAGGGATTATTTCAGAAAACGAGCAAAAGGAAATTGAAAATGGGCTGCTTCAAATAAAAGAAGAGATTCAAAATGGAAAATTTGAATTTAAAATTGAAGATGAAGATATTCACATGTCGATTGAAAAAAGATTGACTCAAATTATTGGGTCTGTGGCTGGAAAACTGCATACTGCTAGAAGCCGTAACGATCAAGTGGCTCTTGACGTGCGTATGTATGTGCGAAAAGAAGCTCATGAAATTTCAAAATTGCTTGTAAAAATGGAAAATGTTCTGTTAGAACTTTCTGAAAAATATAAAAATGTTATTATTCCAGGATACACGCATTTACAAAGAGCTCAGCCTATTTTGTTCTCTCATCATTTGATGGCTTATTTTCAAATGTTTAAAAGAGATATTTCTCGAATTAAAGACTTTTTAGAAAGAAGTGATGAAATGCCGCTTGGAGCAGGAGCTTTGGCTGGAACTACTTTTGACTTAGACAGACATTTTGTTGCAAAGGAGCTTGGATTTTCAAAACCAACTGAAAATAGCTTAGATTCTGTAAGCGACAGAGATTTTATAATTGAACTTGCGATGATTATTTCTGTAATCTCAATGCATTTGTCAAGATTTTCAGAAGAAATTATTATCTGGTGCACATCCGAATTTTCCTTTATAAATCTAGATGATGCCTTTGCAACTGGATCTTCAATTATGCCACAGAAAAAAAATCCTGACATTGCAGAGCTTGTAAGAGGAAAAACAGGTAGAATTTATGGAAATCTTATGGGAATCTTAACTACAATGAAGGCACTTCCGTTAGCCTACAATAAAGATATGCAAGAAGATAAAGAAGGAATTTTTGACTCGATTGACAATATTAAATTATCAATTGAAATTTTTTACTCAATGCTTAACACACTTACAGTAAATAATGAAAAGATTTACGCTTCAATGAAATCTGGTTTTCTAAATGCAACAGATGTAGCCGATTATTTGGCAAAGTATGACGTCCCATTTAGACAAGCCCATAAAATTGTCGGAGAAATTGTATCTTACTGCGAAGATAAAAAAATTGCAATTGACGATATGAAACTTGAAGAATTCCACAAGTTTTCAGATATTTTCAAAGATGACATTCTTTCTGAAATCACAATTGAAAATTGTGTAAATAAAAGAAATTCCTTTGGTGGAACTTCAATAAAAAATGTGGAAATGCAAATTGAAAATGGAAAGAAATTTTTACAAGCTCTTTAGTTAATTTTATACTATTTCCCATTAAAGCAATAGATTTATTATAAATTCTATTTAACATGAGGTCTTGATCCCTTGCCACAAAAAAATAAATAAAATATAATTTCTATTTTTCAAATGGGATTTAGTATTAAATAAAAATTTTAGAAAATTATTCATTTATAGCGAAAAACTTATTTAACAATACATTGAAAGGAAAATTTATACAATGAAGGAAATTAGACCAGCCCAAGAAAAAGACATTCCAAAAATAGAAAATCTGCTAGAACAAATTTTATTAGTTCATCACAAAAACCGCCCAGATATTTTCAAGGCAACTGGTAAAAAATATAATGTACAGGAACTTACACAAATGTTAAATGATCCTAGCAAACCGATATTCGTAGCAACAGATGAAAATGATAGTGTAATTGGCTATGTTTTCTGTGTTTTTAAACAGAAAATAAATCACAGTGTATTAACTGACATAAAAACATTATTTATAGACGACCTTTGTGTTGATGAGGGTACACGTGGTCAAAATATTGGGAAAAAACTTTATAACTTTGCATTGAACTTTGCAAAAATGGAAGGATGTTATAACTTGACATTGGATGCTTGGGCTGATAATGCTGGAGCGGTAAAATTTTATGAAAGATTGGGAATGAAAGTTCAGAAATATGTTTTTGAAGAGATTTTATAATTTTGTTATTGAGAAAATTTAGACAGTACTTTATTTCTTCAATATCAGAATGTCTTAAATTTATGATAAATTTATAAACAAAAAAAATAACAAGAGGACTTAACCTCTTGCTAGATAATAATTTAAAACAAATCTAAGAAAATTAATAATTTTAAAATTATTAATTTTCTTATTTTTTATAATTTTTACTAGAACTAAATCTATATTGAACTTACATTAAATGAAATAGACTCCAGAACTTTTAGTAAAGCATCTGTTGTATCAAGTGAAGTAAGACAAGCGATTTCCTGTTCACTTGCAGCACGTCTAATCTTAAATCCGTCATTTCTGGCAGTTTTCTTTTTAGCCGCTGTATTTATTACCATATCAACAAGTCCTTTATAAATCAGTCCTAGCACATCATGTTCATATATTCCTTCCTCTTCGATTTTTCCAACAGTTTCCACACGTAGACCTTTATCTTCAAAATATTTGGCAGTTCCTTTAGTAGCCATTATATGGTATCCTAAATCAGAAAATCTCTTGGCTAATCCATAAGCCTCCTCTTTGGCAGTTCCACTAATTGTAAATAAGACGCTTCCTTGATCCTTAACTTTTATTCCAGCTGAAACAAGTCCTTTGTAAAGTGATTTTTCAAGGTTTTCATCACTTCCCATAACTTCTCCAGTCGATTTCATTTCAGGCCCTAATGTTGTATCAACGTCTTTTAATTTTTGGAAACTGAATACAGGAACTTTTGTATATACATTTTTACTTTCTTCAATTAATCCAGTTTCATATCCTTTGCTCTTCAATGATTCTCCAAGAATTCCCTTCATTGCGAGATTTGCCATTGGAACTCCTGTGATTTTACTCAAAAATGGAACTGTTCTCGAACTTCTCGGATTTACTTCCAGTACATAAACTTCTCCGTCACTAATTACATATTGAATATTTAAAAGACCAATAATATTAAGCCCTTTTGCAAGTCTAACTGTGTAGTCAATCAATGTACGCTTATGTGCTTCAGAAACATTTTGTGGAGGATAAACGGCAATGGAATCCCCAGAATGAACTCCTGCTCTTTCAATATGCTCCATAATTCCTGGAATTACAACTGTTTCCCCATCGCAAATCGCATCCACTTCGATTTCCTTTCCAACTAAATATCTGTCAGTCAATACTGGATGATCAGGTGATACTTTTACTGCATTTTCCATGTATTGTCTAAGTTCTTCTTCACGATATACGATTTCCATTGCTCTTCCACCTAATACATAAGATGGACGGACTAAAACTGGATAGCCAATTTCTGCCGCATTTTTTACAGCTGTTTCTGTATCAAACGCAGTTTTTCCTAATGGTTGAGGAATATTTAACTTATGTAATAATGCTTCAAATTTATCACGGTTTTCCGCATTATCAATTTCCTCAAGTGATGTTCCCAATATTTTTACACCGTGTTTTGACAATTTTTCAGCCAAGTTAATCGCAGTTTGTCCACCGAATTGAACGACAACCCCTTCTGGATGTTCAAGTTCGATTATCGCCATAACATCTTCTTCTGTAAGCGGCTCAAAGTAAAGCTTATCTGAAATCGAAAAATCTGTAGAAACAGTTTCTGGATTGTTATTTATAATAATTGCCTCGTAACCAGACTCTTTTATAGCCTTTACCGCATGAACTGTCGCATAGTCAAATTCAACTCCTTGTCCAATTCTAATAGGTCCTGAACCAAGCACGACAATTTTTTTCTTGTCTCCTATGACGCTTTCATTTTCCTGCTCATAAGTTGAGTAAAAATAAGGTGTTTCTGACTTAAATTCAGCCGCACAGGTATCAACCATCTTAAATACAGGCTTAATATTGTATTTTTCACGAAGTTTATAAACTTCATCTTCTGTCGTATTCCAACGATGTGCAATAACTTTATCTGAAAATCCATATCTCTTAGCAAAAAGAAGTACATCTGGATTATTCACATTTGCCTTTAATTCCACTTCAATATCAATAATATTTTTCATTTTATCAAGGAAAAACATATCAATTTTTGTCATTTCATGTATCTGCTGCGGAGTAACTCCACGTCTTAACGCTTCTCCAATAAAGAACAGTCTTTCATCTCCAGCCTTATGGATTCTCTTTAAAATATATTCCGAATTAAATTCATCCCCATTTGGAAGCCCTAAATGATGAACTCCATACTCAAGTGAACGAATAGCCTTTAACAAACTTTCCTCATAAGTTCTACCAATTGCCATTACTTCCCCAGTAGCCTTCATCTGTGTTCCTAAATGTCTATCCGCCTTTTCAAATTTATCAAATGGGAATCTTGGTATTTTACTTACAACATAATCAAGTGCAGGCTCAAAGCAGGCATAAGAATTTTTCGTAACAGGATTTATAATTTCGTCAAGCGTAAGTCCGACCGCAATTTTTGCAGCGATTTTTGCAATCGGATAACCTGTCGCCTTTGAAGCAAGAGCCGATGAACGTGATACTCTCGGATTTACCTCAATAATATAATAATTGAATGAATATGGGTCTAATGCCAATTGAACGTTACATCCACCTTCAATCTTCAATGCTCTTATTATTTTTAGTGAAACATCTCTCAACATGTGATATTCCCTGTCTGTCAATGTTTGCGACGGTGCAACTACAATCGAATCTCCAGTATGAATTCCAACTGGATCAATATTTTCCATGTTGCAGACAACAATTGCCGTATCATTGCTGTCACGCATTACTTCATATTCAATTTCCTTATATCCTGCAATTGATTTTTCCAATAAACATTGAGTTACTGGCGAATATCTAAGTCCATTTGTAACAATGTCTTCCAATTCTTCATCATTATGGCAAATTCCACCACCAGTTCCACCCATTGTAAATGCAGGCCTTACAATTACTGGATAACCAATTTTTTCCACAAATCTACGTGCTTCTTCCAAATTATGAATAATATCAGATTCAGGCACAGGTTCTCCCAGCTCATTCATCAAATCTCTAAATAATTCCCTGTCTTCAGCTTGCTTTATAGATTCAAGTTTAGTCCCTAGAAGTTCTACTCCACATTCTCTTAAAACACCAGACTCATGCAATTCCACAGCCAAATTCAGCCCAACTTGCCCTCCAAGAGTCGGAAGCAATGCATCTGGCCGTTCTTTTCTTATAATTTTTGACACAAATTCAACAGTCAACGGCTCAATATAAACTTTATCTGCAATTTCCTTATCTGTCATAATAGTTGCAGGATTGGAATTTACAAGGATAACTTTATATCCTTCTTCACGCAATGAAAGACAAGCCTGTGTCCCCGCATAGTCAAATTCAGCAGCCTGTCCTATAATTATTGGACCTGATCCTATTACTAAAATCGTTTCTATATCTTTTCGTTTAGGCATTTTTCTACATCTCCTTCGATTATTTTTATTCTTTTTGTTTGCTTTTAATTAATGTTAAAAATGTTTTTCAAAACTACTAATCTCGATTTTTTTTCATATTTTCAATAAATATGTCAAATAAATAATTTGGATCGTGTGGTCCTGGTGAAGCTTCTGGGTGATATTGCACTGAAAATACTGGATATTTTTTATGTCTTACACCTTCACAAGTTCTATCATTTACTGCAATATGTGTCAGTTCCAAATCTGTGTCCTTCAACGAATCAATGTCTACTGCAAATCCATGATTTTGGGCTGTAATGTCAACTCTTCCAGTTTGCAAGTTTAATACTGGCTGATTTGCTCCACGATGCCCAAATAATAATTTATATGTTTTTGCTCCACAAGCAAGTGAAATTAGCTGGTGTCCCATACAAATTCCAAAAATCGGAACTTTATCCATCAATTCTCTAAGTGCAGCAATTGTTTCTGGAACATCTGTCGGATCTCCAGGCCCATTACTCAACATTATTCCATCAGGCTTTTGTCTCAAAATTTCTTTAGCAGTTGCATTATGGGGCATTACAACAATATCACAATCCCTTGAATTAAGTTCTCTCATAATTCCTGATTTCATTCCTAAATCAAGCAATACAACCCTCATACCCCTTCCAGATGAAAGAAATGCTTTTTTTGTTGACACTTGTTCAATTTGATTAGTCGGCAACGAATTACTTTTCAAATTTTCTACAACTTCTTGCGGGTTTTTGTCTGCACTTACAATAATTCCCTTAATTGTTCCATGTTCTCTAATTTTTTTTGTCAAGCTACGTGTATCAATTCCTGAAATTCCTGGAATATTCAAATCTTTCAAAACTTCATCCAATGTAAATTCATTTCTAAAATTAGAAGGCTTTCTACATATTTCACGAGTTATAATTCCTTTAATACTTGGATTGATAGTTTCATAATCATCCCTATTTATCCCATAATTTCCAATTAACGGATAAGTAAATGTAATAATCTGCCCATTATACGATGGATCTGAAATAGTCTCCTGATACCCGGTCATTGCAGTATTAAAAACAACTTCTCCTGCCATTTCCACATCTGCTCCAAATCCATATCCCTTATACACACTACCATCTTCCAAGACAAGCTGCTTATCCAATGCATACATAAATACTACCTCCCTAAAATTTTATAATGATTCAATATTATATATTATATATTATATATTTTTTATTTGTTTAATTGTCATTAATATGTCCGACTTGTGATATAAAATTACTTTAAAGTCAAGCTCAAAAGTTATGCTAATATCTCCAATCTCATAATTATACTATATTTTTCAAGTTTTATCAATAATAATAAAAGATTATTTTTTTAATTCTTGAGAAAATAATTTATTTTAAATATTTTTAATTTTTTATAAAGAAAATTTTGCCTTTTTTTAAAATACAGAATACTATTTATAATAAAAATTCGATTAAATTAAAAATTTGTAACTTCTCATCTTTCCTTAATGTTTAAAAGAAGCCTTAGGAAAAATGGAAGAAGAATGGAACAAGGAATTGAATATTATTTACCAAAAAATAATGAAGATTAGTGTAAAATTGACAGAAGAACGAACTATTAAACTTGCAGAAATGTATGATAACCTTATAAGAAAGTAAAAAAAGGGCGTCTTATTAAGTTAAAAGTAATTTTACTAACATAAATATTATATATTTTAAAGAATCAAAGAATACTATTTCTATTGACTTTATAAAAATAATAAAATATATATAACTTATGATTAGAATATATTTTTTACCTTATTAAGACAGTCCCGTCATTACTATATTTTGAATTTATACAATTTTTTAATATTATTCTATTTTTACTATTTCATATAAAAATTTATTTAATAATAAGAATTTTTGATTTAAAATTATTCAATTATTTCCAAGACTTTTGTAAGCGGCTATCTTATCTTTTTAGACTTCTCTTCGACTCTATACCCAAAACTTACAAAATATGAAATTCCATATTCCTTCAAATCAAATACTCCTTTTTCAGAAAAATATTTTCTATTTTAAAACCTTGTAGCTTTCTTATATTTAGAAAATGCTTCTCTCAGTGCATCTTTATATTCTTTATCTTCATACTAGATTTCCAAAAGATGAGTAAGTATATCATAAATCCAAGTATTCACTAACTACTCAACAACCTCATAAACTTCCGAAAGTTCTCTTCTAGTTTTTGGAGTAATATCTTCATCTCTATATCCAAAACTTACAAAATATGAAATTCCATATTCTTTCAAATCAAAGATACCTTTTTCAGAGAAGTATTTTTCAGCCATTTCTTTATTAAATCCTTCAATTGCACAGCTGTCAATCCCAAGAGCCGCAGCCATATTCATCATATTTACCATTGCAATGTAAGTCTGTTTTGAAGCCCAGTCAAACAATGCTCTTTCACTTTCCAGCAACTTAAAATGATTTTCTTGAAATTTTGTAAAAAATTCTTTTCTAATCTTCAAATTTTCATCAGAAATATTTTTTATTTCTTTCCCAATTTTTTCAAAATACTTGCTATCACCAGTAACACCTTTTCTAGCCAATACCATAACAATATGGCTCGCCCCATTCAAGCTGTTAATTGCTCCCCAAGCAAACTCTCTCATATCATTCAGCATTTCCTCATTTTTCACAAGAATAAATTTCCAAGGCTCAAGCCCAAATGAACTGGGAGAAATTCTACCTGCCTCAATAATTGCCATAAAATCTTCATCTGAAACAACTTTTGTCTTATCATATTTTTTGCACGCATATCTTCTGTTAAATATTTCAAACATTTCCTTTTTTGTTAATTCTTTATCTTTTTGCATTTTTATCACTTCTTTCTGTATATTTATCATATTTTATATAAACTTTACTATTTTTTTATTTATTTAAAAAATTATTTTCTATTCTAAAATCTTGTAGCTCTTGAATATTGAGAAAATCCTTCTTTAAGTGCTTTTTTATAATCTTCATCTTCGTATTTGATTTGTAAAATATGAGAATAATAAATCGAACGACTAATTTCTTTATTCTGTTTTTTATCATAAAATTGATTAATTATAAACTTAAACTCTATACCCTTTTCCTCACACCATTCTCCAATGGTATCAATAATATCTACTCTATCAATTGTAACTTCTTTTCCTGTTAATTCTTTATTTTTACCGTCGGTTACGTTTTTTCTTATAAAAAATCGTCCATCTTTTGTTACAGCTATTAATTCTAAATTGTCAAATTTTTTCCGAAGTATATTTTTTATCTCTTTCACATCACTCCCGCTAAATTGTTTAGAATTATCATATCCGCTAACTTCAATATTCATTAATTCTTTTTCATATATTTTTTCTTCTTTATTATCACACGAAACTAAAAGCAATAAAAACAATAAAAATAATCCTTTTTTTACCATACATCAATTCCTTTCATATTTCAAACAATAATAAATTTTACTGATTTTTGATTTTTTCCATCACATTTTCATCAAACTTCCCGGCTCTCAACATCTCAATCTCAAATTTATACGGCGGAACTTTCTTAGCTTTTTTATCATCACTCAAAGCCACATAAGGCGTTTCCAGAATTTTTGGCAAATGAGAAAATTTTTCAAAATGTGCAATTTTATTTAACACTTCAAATCCGATTTTTCCAAATCCCAAATTTTCGTGTCTATCTTTATGTGCACCACATACATTCTTACTATCATTCAAGTGAATTACTGAAATTCTGTCAATTCCAACAATTTTATCAAACTGCTCAATAACTCCCTCAAAATCATTCACAATATCATATCCAGCGTCGTGAACATGGCAAGTATCGAAACAAACAGTCAATTTATCCTTCAATTTCACACCATCAATAATTTTGGCAATTTCCTCAAAACTTCTTCCGCACTCTGTACCTTTTCCAGCCATCGTTTCAAGTGCCACAGTCGTTTTCTGATCTTTTGTCAAAACTTCATTCAATCCTTCAATAATTTTATTAATTCCAACTTCTGCACCTTCTCCAACGTGAGCACCTGGATGAAGCACAATTCTTTTTGCCCCAATAGCATCTGTCCTTTCAATCTCTGTTCTCAAAAACTGTACCGCAATCTCAAAAGTTTCAGGCTTTACAGCATTCCCAAGATTAATTATATAAGGAGCATGCACAACAATATCATCAATATCAATATTATTCTCCTTCATAAGTTTAAGCCCAGTTTCAATATTCAGTTCTTCAATCGGCTTTCTCCGTGTATTCTGCGGTGCTCCAGTATAAATCATAAAAGTATTCGATCCATAAGAAACAGCTTCCTTAACCGATCCCAAAAGCATATCTTTCCCACTCATTCCCACGTGTGATCCGATTTTAAAAATTTCTTTTTTTGACATTTCTTATTTTTACCTCTCTATTTATTTTTTTTATTAAAATAATATCTAAATTTTATTTTTCTATTAAGTCTGCTGCAATTTCATTATCTGGAATATATTTTGTCATAAATTTAGGCCCTCTTTCTGCCGTTTTAAAAAATCTCTGTAAAACATCTTTTGCAATATTATTGTATATTTTTATATCCAGTTTTTCTGATAGTTCCTTTTGTAATTCAAGATAAGATGGCATATCGTCCCCATAAGCATCTTCAAATTGATCTTGTCCTTTAGGTTCTGATTCTTCCACCTTTTTTTCAAGTGCTTCAAGATTTTCCAAATATTCCCTGTCTGCATAATTTAACCAGAAATTTGCACAATTCAGTAATAATTCAAACCATTCCACTAAATTTTCAGCAATTCTCCCACATTCAAGAGGAAAATCAAAACAAACATAGCTAATACTACCGTCTTCCAGTAAAATATATGCCCCAGCTCCACCATCTTCCGCAAAAACTTTTCCATCAATATTAAATTCATAATCTGGATATTCCTCTTTTACCGATGTCAATTCTTTAAAGTCCAATGCAAATAATGCTTCTGTTTTTTCTTTCAAATCTTTATTTTCTAAAACCATTTTAAACAATTCATCTTGAGTATATTTTTGATTTTTTGTTAATTTTTTTGTATTATCAAACATAAACTTCTCCATTCTATAAACTCCCCAATTTCTCTCTCATCTTATACAAAAATATCCCTGTCGCCACACTCACATTCAGTGACTCAATATTCCCATAAATTGGAATAATTGCCTTTATATCAGAATTTTTTATCAGATATTCAGACACTCCGCCACCTTCATGTCCAAAAATAAACGCATTATTTTCTTGCAATTCAATCTTTTCATAAGAAATTGAATCTTCGTGTAAAGCAGTTGCTATTTTTAAATAATTTTTGTTATTCAAAAATTTTACAATATTTTCAGGTGTTTCATAAATTATGTTTAGCTTGAAAATCCCGCTCATTGTAGCACGTACTGTCTTCGGATTATAAACATCTACTGAACCCTTTGTCAGAATTAAATTCTGAAAGTTTGCAGCAATCATTGTCCTAATGATAGTTCCAGCATTTCCTGGATCCTGAATATCATCCAGAATTACCACATCTCCCTGTATATCCTCAATCGTATTCAAATTTTTAGAATACAAAAATATTATCCCTTGACTATTTTCCTGAGTTGAAACTTCATCAAATAGATTATCCTTCAAAATTGTCAGATTATCGTGTTTAGAAATCTCATATTTCTCATCAAAATAGTCAAATTTCGATTCCTTCACAATAATTTTATTAAAATTGATATTCTCGTTTAGAAACTTTTCCCCTTCAGCCTTAAAAATGCTGTTTTCATCACGATACTTCTTTTTATCCAGTTTTTTTAATAATTTATAAAATTTGTTATCTGGACTCGCTATTACATCTCTCATTTTTTATTCTTTCACTTTCTATTTTCTAAATTTAAAAATAATATTTTTTATTAATATACTCAAACATATTCAAAATTGAACTATTAAAAATCATATAAATTTAGGGTTTAAGTAAAATAGCCCTAACTTTTGAGTTTGGTTTTAAATCTATTTTACTATAACAAGGGGTCAAGACCCCTTGCTAAAATAACTATTTAGTTTGCTTATATCCTAGTTTGATTTTAAATAATTCAAAATTATTTTTTAAATTCTTTATAAATTTTATTTTTATCTCTTACTGTAACTCCATTACTTGTCTCAATTATCTTAAAACTTTCTGGGTCTGCACCTTTAATTTCCCGATCTTCAATATACACTTTATTCTTATCTTTTGCATAACCAAACATTAATTGTACAAATGATGAAGTATCAGCCCCTTTTACTTTGGCGAAAACTTTATTTGGATTCAATTCATCTAATCTAAATGCGTCAAAATAATAAACCCCATTTTTATCTTGAAAATAACCCATAGACTCAGATTCATACGAATTATCAGCATTAGAATATTTAAAAGAATTTGCATCAAAATTTAAAGCAACTATTTCATATACTTCTTTACCAGCTTTATTTTTTAACACATAAACTTTATCTTTAGTTTTTAAGAAAAAAATAATATCTTCATTATTTTTAAAGTCACGACCCACAAATTCAAATCCATCTGGATTTATACCTTTCATTTTATTTCCATAATAATAAACATTGTTTTTATCTCTTGAAAATTCATCATTCAAAACCTCAAAACTATTTCTATCTGCACCTGCTATTTTTTTCAAGCCCATTTTATACAATTCATTTTCGTAATACACGTTATTTTTATCACGAAAATAATTTCCCGAATAACTAAACGTTTCAAAAGTTTTAGAATCTACTTTAGGATTTTTTACAACAGCTGTTTTTACACTTTTTAGCTCACCAGTTTCTTCATCAAATACTGCAATAAGTTTATATATATTCTTATTATCATTTAAAAAATTGATTGGTAAATTTGGTCTATTAACAAGTCTTGTAACTTTAAATCCAGCTGAACTTATATCATTTAATTTTCTTCCTGCGTAATAAACATTTTTCTTGTCATACGAAAAACCATTTTCTTCTCCAATAGTAAAACTGCTTTTATCCACATCCTGTAACTGCACAACATTATATCCTGCATAATAAACATTATTTTTGTCTTTAGAATAATCACTATTTTCCATTACTTCAAAAGTATCTTTATCAGCATTTTTTATTATTTTAAGATAACCAGCTTCCTTATACGGTGTCATCACGTATACATTTTTATCATCTTTTCCATAAACAACCATACTTGGACTGCTTAAATAATTTTCTATTATTTCAAACTTTTCAGGATTTTTTATATTCACTTTTTCTCCCAAATAGTAGACTTCATTTCCATTTTTAACCAAATTACTATCCAAAACTTTAAAATCTTTTTCATTTATTTTCCCAAGATTTTTAACATCTCCAAAGTAATAATACAGGTTATTCTTATCTCTGGCATAATTTGTTTCAGGAATTCTTCTAAAAGTTTGAGGATCTGCATCTTTTATAATGTCTACTGCAGCATACACATTTTTATCATCCTTTGAATACATTCCATCCCCAATTATTTTAAATGTTTTTGGATTCGCACCTTTAATTTTTTCTCCTGAATAATAGACCGCATTTTTGTCTTTTGCATAACTATGGTCTGCTTCCAGAACTACAAATGAATTTACATCTGCATTTGAAATTTTGTCTGAATCATAATATACATTTTTATCATCCTTTGAATAAAATTCATTCAAAACTTTTATTGTTTTTGGATTTGCTCCATTTATTTTGTGAATCCATTCATTAATTGGTCTATAAACATTATTCTTATCTCTTGAATAATACTGTGGCAGCACTTCAAAAGTTTTACTGTCCACATCTTCAAACGATTTATTTCCTGAAAAATAAACATTTTTCCTATCCTTTGCATATTTATCATTCAGTATTTTAAACGTTCCTAAATCCACATTTTCAACTTTAAATTCTGAATCATCTTCTTCACTGTATTTGTAATAAACTGCATTATCCTTTTTCACATATTCTGCCATTCCTAAATTAACTAAAATAAATACTCCAGCAATAATTTTAAAAAATTTACTTTTCATAAAAAATCCCTCCAAATCCTTTTTTAAATAATTTATTCAACAGACCTATTTGATAACTTAATTTTTTTATTTCACGAGAGGGCAAAAACCCTTGCTTCAGAACATTTGTTTTATTAAATTCTAAGTTTTCAAACAAATCTAAATAAACGCTTAAAAACATTTAAAACCCTTCAAAATTGAATTAGATAATTAAAAAGAATTTTAGCAGGATAATTATGATTTTCTAAATTCTTTTTTAAAGCAGTTTTACTAAAATATAAATAAAATAATTTTTACTTGTCACTCACAATCATTTTTATAAACTCTATTTTTATCCTTAACTACAACTCCCTCATCTTCCAGTATGACAGTAAAACTTGGCACATCCACCCCTTTAAATTCCTTATATTTACAATAAGCTCTATTCTTATCTTTGGAATATCCATATCCAAATGCTTTAAATGTTGGGATATCAGCCCCTTCTAGTTTAATAAAGGCATTCTGCACATCCTTTGCTTCCAAATTTAATAATTTTCCATAATCAAGATAATAAATCCCATTTTTATCTTTAAAATAATTACTCGTATTTTTATTTGCTATATCAAATGAAGCACTGTCAAAATTTAAAGGTACTATCTCATAATCTCCTTCTCCAGTTTCATCTTTCCAAAAATATACACCATTTTTATTTTTTACAATATCTGAACCGACAAATTTAAATCCTTCTGAACTAATATTCTCAATTTGTTTTCCAAGATAATAGACATTTTTATTATCCTTTGCAAAAAAATTATCCATTTCGACAAAGCTGTTCCTATCACTACCTTCGACCTTTTTCAGTTCCTTCTTATTCATATCATAATAAAAAACGTTGTTCTTATCTCTGTAATAACTCCCCGTGTATTCCTTAACAAGTTCAAAGCTCGGAGCATCGACTTTCACATTTGTTACATTAGACAATTTTATATTTTTCAAATTATATCTTTCATCATCAAATCCATAAGTAAATTTATACAAATTCCTGCTGTCTGTCAAAAAAGCAATTTTTTCAGAATCTCCAGAATTAACAGTTAAATCAATAATTTTAAATCCTTGTGGACTTATTCTGTCTAACTTTTTTCCATAAAAATAAATACTGTTCTTATCATGCGAAAAGCCATTTTCTCCAATAGTAAAACTGTCTTTATCTACATTTTTCATTTGTACAACATCAGAATGTGTAAAATAAATATTGTTTTTATCTTTTGTATACATACTGTTTTTCATTACTTCAAAAGAATTTACATCTGCATTTTTTATTATTTTACTTGAATAAGTTTCATCAAATTTTGAAATTGCATATACATTTTTATCATCTTTTCCATAAATAAAATTTGGAAAGTTATAATATTTACTCAAAATTATTTCAAAAGTTTCTGGACTTTTTATATTCAATTTTTTCCCTTCTGCAAAAATTCTATTTCTATTTTTTACCACGTCAATTCCATCAAAATATAAAATTTTAAGAGTTTTATTGTCAATTTTATCAATTTTTACTTCCCGATAATAAAGATTATTTTTATCCTTTGAATAATACGTTGTTTTAGGAAGCCTTTCAAAAGTTTTTGAATCTGCCTCTTTTATTTTGCGTCCTCCAATAAAGACACTATTTTTATCTTTTGAATACATCTGAACAAGATCACTAGGCTCTAAAATAACTTCAAAAGATTTTGCATCAGCTCCTTTTATTTTTTCACCAAGAAAGTAAACATTATTTTTATCTTTTCCATAAGCTACGTTTCCCTCTATGGCTTCAAAAGTAGCTACATCGACATTTTCCATCTTTTGTCCAAAATTCAAAAATACATTTTTATCATCCTTCAAATAAACCTGATCTAATATTTTTATCGTATCAGGATTCGCATCCTTTATTTTATCAGAGCCACTGTACACATTATTCTTGTCTTTTGCGTAATAATCAGGCATTATTATCTGAAATGTACTTTTATCAACATCGTATATCGGTGTTCCAGCATAATAAATATTATACCTGTCCTTTGAATAACTTTCATCAATTGCTTCAAAACTGTCTAAATCCTGAACATATTCAACTTCAAAAAAACTTCCTCCAATATACAGTTTACCATTATTTCTAAAATACAAAAGTTTATTTTTATTTTTGTAAAGTTTGAAATCCTTTGGATTTATCTCCATTTTTTCATCATAATTATAAATATATTTTTTATCTTTCCCATTGACTTCCCCAATTACCTGAAAAGTCTTAACATCAGCATCTTCTAGCTTCTTGTCAATACAAAAAACATTTTTACTATCTTTCCCATAAATCTCATTTAATTTCACAAATGTCTTAAAATCTGCGTCTTCCACTTTTCTTTCATCAGTCTGCGATATTTTATCCATATAGTAAACAGCATCATCTTTTTTTATATACTCAGCCATTCCCAAATTTGCCAAAAGAAAGACAAGCACAACAATTTTAGAAAACTTATTTACCATAAATTCCCTCCAGAATAAAAATTTTACTTCTTCTATTTTAATTTGACTGGCAATTTTTCCCCACCTAAAATGTGATAATGAATATGGTAAACTTCCTGCCCCCCATTATCCCCGATGTTAGTTATAACCCTATATCCATCTTTATCTAATTCCAAAATTCTAGCCACTTTTGCCACAGTCAGCTGTAACTTACCAAGCAGTAAAGCATCTTCCTCAGTTGCCGCATCCAAATTTTTAATTTCTTTTTTTGGAATTACAAGCACGTGAACTTTTGCCGCTGGATTTATATCATGAAAAGCTAAGAATTCTTCATCTTCATATACAATATTTGCAGGTATTTCCTTATCTATTATCTTTTTAAAAATTGTTGACATAAAAATCACTCCCTTATTTTATTTTTCAATATAGATATATTCAAAAACTCATTTTTTTATTTTAACAAGGGGTCAATACCCCTTGCTTTATAATAATATTTGTTTTGTTTTATTAACTTCTAATAATTTCTGAATAAGCCTAATAAATATTTAGTAATCAATTTTAATTAGAATTTTTTAAGATATTTTTTTTATTACAATTCTATTTTTCCAACTCTTTTAGCATGTCTGCCACCTTCAAACTCTGTATTTACAAATGCTTCAACACAAGCCATCCCTAAATTTTCACCTAGGACTCTTGCTCCTAATGCTATAATATTTGCATCATTATGAAGCCTTGCAAGTTTTGCCGTGTATTCGTTGTGACAAAGAGCGGCACGAATTCCTTTTATTTTATTTGCAGCAATAGAAATTCCAATTCCAGTTCCGCAAATTAAGATTCCAAAATTCACTTCCCCGTCTAGAATTTTCTGGCTAACTTCCTTAGCAATATCAGGATAATCAACCGAATCCAGCGTATTAGTTCCCACATTCACAATTTCATATCCCTTGCTTCTAAGTTCCTGCATAATTTTATTCTTAAATTCCACTCCTGCATGATCATTTCCAATTGCTATCTTCATTTATAAAGCCTCTTTTCTTCTTAATAATAAATTATTTAATAATTTTATCTATTTTTTATTTGACAACGGGGCAAAACCCTCGCTTCAGAACATTTATTTTATTAAATTCTAAATGTACTCGAACTCATTTAAAACTGAACTATTAAAAATTATATAAATTTAGGGTCTAAGTAAAATAGTCATAGTTTTTGAGTTTGGTTTTAAATTAATTTTACTATATATAGTTTATGAACAAGTCTACTTTTAGCAAATTCATTTCCAAATATTTAGCATTTTTTCCCTAAATTTTATAAAATAAATTCTCACTGTATAAACTATGATTATTCTATAAACTAATTTTTTTGATAAAAATAATAAAAATAAATTTCCTTTACTGTAAATTTTTAACAGCAAATTCTATTTTACAAAACTTTAATTACGACAGTAATATAAATATTTAAAATAATTATTTAATAAGTTTTTCCAGCAATTCATTTGAAATTCTTTTCAATTTACCATTTTCATCAACAAAAACATTTACAGTTTCAGCCTTTGCCTTTAAAATTCCATCTGAATTGTGAATTTCATAAGAAAATCTGATTTTAATATTGTTTATTTCCTCAATTTTTACAGAAATTTCAATTTCCTCATCATACTTTGCCGAATTAATATATTCAATATTCAGTGTCTTTACTGGCAAAATAAATCCCATATCCTCCATATTCTTATACGGAAAAATATCCCTAAAATACTCAGTTCGTGCCATTTCCATCCATTTTAAATAATTTGAATGATACACAACTCCCATTTTATCAGTATCATAATAATAAACTCTAAGTTTAAAGATCTTCCTTTTCAAATCAGAAGTTTTCATAAATCCGCTCCTTGATTAACATAAAATCTAGTAAAATACCATAATTCTATTTTATCTACATTTCTTTAACTTCAATTTTTACACTTTTTCTATCTTTTTTTGCAACCGAAGACATAAGAACTCTAAGTGCTGTAATAATCCTTCCATTTTTCCCAATCACTTTCCCCATATCGTCCTTTGTCACATTAATCGTAATATCTACAAATTTCCCTTTTTCATTGCTTTCAATTGTATAACTTTCAGTCGAATCTAATAAATTCTCAATCCAAAAATCTACAGTTTCAAAATATTTACTCATTTATTTTTTCCCTCCATTTTTATCCCAATTTTATTTTCTTACAGTTATTATACCATATTTTCAATATTCTTATCAAATTTTGTTTTTAATTTAACACTAAACACCATTTTAAAAATAGAAATTATATTTTATATTATTTGCTAACAAGTGGGCTTGATCTCTTACAAAGAAATTTATAATTAGTCTGCTATTTAAAAATAGAAAATAGCATAAATACGGAAAAAATTTATTAGACCTTTTACCTTTTCGTTAGCTATACGAACTCAGAATCTAATAAAATAAATATCCTGAAGCAAGGGGTCTTGACCCCTTGTATAGATAAAAAAACTTAGGTTATCGAACATATCTATTTATCAATTCAATATTTTAACAATGGTAAAACAAAAAAATATAATTTTACTATAGTTGATTGGAGTATTTTTTTATGTTATAATATTTTTTGATTACCTAAATCAAGGATAATATGAACTTTAAAAGGAGTTGCAAATAATGAATTCAGAAAATAATCTCGATGATAAAAATACAATAAATAATAAAATAAATACTGACAGAATTGCCTCTACTTCCCTTGGAAGTGCAGTTTGTGAAACAATTCTACCATCTGTTCCACTCCAGCCGTTAGAAACTATTGAAAAAAGTATTCAGAAAAAATACCGTTCAGCACTTTGGACACCATTTGTACGAGCTTTAAAGGAATTTGAGATGGTAAAGGATGGAGATAGAATCGCAGTGGCTATTTCTGGAGGAAAAGACAGCCTTTTACTGTCAAAATTATTTCAGGAATTGAAAAGAGCCAGCAGAACTAATTTTGAAGTTGTATTTATTTCAATGAATCCAGGCTTTAATGCTGCAAATTTGAATAATTTAAAAAAAAATTTGGAACATCTGAATATTCCATGTGAAATTTATGATGATAACATTTTTGAAGTTGCCGAAAAAATTGCAAAAGACTACCCCTGCTACATGTGTGCTAAAATGCGACGTGGCAGCCTTTACACAAAAGCAACTTCACTTGGCTGCAATAAACTCGCTCTTGGGCATCATTTTGACGATGTTATCGAAACTACTCTAATGAGTATATTTTATATGGGAAAATTTGAAACAATGCTTCCAAAATTAAAGTCCGATAATTATGACATAGAATTAATCCGTCCATTGTTCTATGTCGAAGAAAAAGCAATTATAAAATGGGTTCGAAATAATGGAATCTTGCCGATGAACTGCGGCTGTACAGTAGCTGCTGAAAAGACTTCAAGCAAACGCCGTGAAACCAAAGATTTAATTACACAGCTTGTAAAAAACAATCCAGATATAAAAAAACGAATAATTCAATCAACACAGAATGTGAATTTGGAAAAAATATTAGGCTGGAAAGATTCAAACGGAAAATACTCGTATTTGGACAAATTTTAAAGAGAAAGGCTGAAAAATATGGAAAATAATGAAAAAGAAATGAAAAGCTGGGAATACATCATTCAAACAAAAAAAGAACATATTGACTTTATTAATAAAATCATAGAAGCATACGATGGCTTAGGAAATGTGAGAACACTTGATAACCAGAATGGTTTAATAAAAATTCTTACAAATTCATATCTTTTAGATGATATGGATAAAGCGATTGAAACGTTAAAACAAAAAAATATCGAAATGGAAGTATTAGAAAAAAGAGAATGGCTTGGAGTATTATAATTCCAAGCCTTTTATAATTTAAATATAATAAACAAAAAATAGCTTATGAACTAAGATTAATTTATTTACACTTTTTTTCCTTTTTATCTTCTACATTTTTATTATCAGCCTCTGATTCAATTCCAGAAACTGACTTTTTAAATTCCCGAATCATTTTTCCTATGGCTTCTCCCAGTTCAGGCAGTCTTTTAGGTCCAAAAATAAGTAATGCACCAAGTATCAGAACTATTAGTCCTGGTGCTCCTATATCTCGAAAAATTCCCATTTTTAATCATCCCTCCTTCTTTTGTAGACATATTTACAAACAGAAATACTCACTTCATAAAGTAAGATTAATGGTGCTGCCATTGTTAAATCGCTTATAAAATCAGCTGGCGTCAGAACGACTGCAACTACCAGCAAAATAAAGTAGCCATATCGCCTGTTTTTTATTAAATATTGCGGTGTCAAGATATGCAGCGAGGTTAGAAATGCCACAATAACGGGCAATTCAAATATTACACCAAGCGGTAATGATGTATGTAATACAAATGTTAAATAATTATTTGCTGTAAGTTGAATATTAAACAAATCTTTGCCAAAAGATAGTAAAACATTTAGTAAAGCAGGTGTTACTATAAAAAATCCAAAAGAAAGTCCTGTAACAAATAATATAAAAGTTGCAGGTACATAAGATAAAATTGCCTTAGCTTCCTTTTCCTTAAGAGCAGGACGAATAAAAGCCCATAGCTGATAACTTGTAAAAGGCAATGTCAAACTAAAAGCACATATTCCAGCCAGCATTAAATAAATGCTCAAAATATCATTAGGCCCAAGAACTGTGAGCTTCTGCTTGAATGAAGCCGTCAGTAATTTGTAAATATCGGAGCAAAATATCAAACTTACTAAAAAAGCCACAATAAAAAATATAATTGTGATAATGAGTCTTTTCCTAAATTCGCTCAAATGTTCTACAAGCGTCTGTTCATCAATTTTAGTCATTCTATTCCTTTCCGATATTTTATCTTTTAAAATTTTTATTTTTTTATTTATCTTTTCTCTTTTTTATCAATGTAGCAATCACGATAATCACAATTAAAATTAATTGACTAATAAATACTTCCATATTTGCATAAATTCCCAAAATTTCCATTGTAGGTATAAAATGAACTACGTGTAACGGTAAAATCCCTACAACTTGCAACATGTGAATACTTGTTCCAAGCATTTTAAATGCAAGGAAATAAATTGTCCATGTAAGTACAAAAAACACTTGATGTATTTTTATTTTTGAAGAAGCATATATTAAAACAAGTGCAATTACAATTAGTATCAATATCGCACTTACAATACCGATAATCAAATTCTGCAATGAAATTAATGGTAAAATTCCTACATAAAACAATATTGTTTCTGCCCCTTCTCTAAATACCGCAAGAAAACTAAGTACAAACATTGACACAAAACTTCCTGTACTTAATACAATATCCATTTTTCTGTCAATATAATCTTGCCAAGATTTCAAGGATGATTTACTATGCAGCCAGAATCCAATCCCAATCATCATTATAACTGCAAAAATTCCTACAAATCCTTCCAGAATTTCACGATTTGTTCCTGAAGATACCGCAGGAAATAACGCCTGAAGAGCAAATGCTATTACCACACTTGCCAAAATTCCAGCAGCAGCTCCTGCATACACCCAACGTAATCCTTTTTTCTGATTTGCAGCTTTCAAGCTGCTTACCAATGCCAGAACTATTAGAAGCGCCTCCACACCTTCACGAAGAAGTATAAACATTGCATCAATAAACGTATATTGTGCTTTTGTATCAATTTGTGATAATTCTGTAATTAATCCTTGTAATTGTTCCTGATACTCTTTTTCGCTACCTTTTACCATGATTATTGGAGTCTGTGTTTCCACTTTTGTATATAAAGCTGAATTTCTCGTACTTACATCGCCTTCAACCGTAGGCCATACCTGAATAAACTCTTTCACTTTTGACTGACCTTTAGATTTATTTCCATTTTTAAAGGCTTCCAACGCATCTTTCAACATATCTACAGCTTCTTTTAGTGTAATTGTGCTTGAAATATTATTTTCTATCTTCTTGCCATCTAAATAGTCTTGTATTGTTGATTTCAAGTCATTAAAAGAATTGATTGTGCTGTCATAATCAAATGGCTCCACTTCCATAGAACTTCTCAAAAATGACATCGCAGTTTCTACTTTCCCATAGTAAGGAATACTTCTGCTTCTTATAAAACTTTCATTTCTTGTCCAGACACCATTAAATTTCAGATATTCTTTTTTCATAAGTTCCACATCTTTAGATTGAATTGCTTTTTCCAGCATATCTAAAGCAGGATTCATTCTTGACTGGAACTTTTTCTTTTCTGCATTATCGTCAACAGGATTCTGCTCTTTTTCAAAAGCTAGTAATGCTGTTGTAACTTCTCTCAGGTCATCTTCTGACAATACAGCTTTTTCTTTATTTAAAAGTTCCTGTACCTTTTTCCCTTTCGTAGAATCAGCATTTTTAACCTTTTTAAATTCATCTCTTACTTCGGAAAAAAGTTTTTTTGCTTCATTTTGGTTATTATTTTTTATTGCCGTTGTTGTGTCTGTAATTTTTATGTAAAGTCCACTATAACTTTCTTCTGCAATAATATTCACGAAGAATAGCATAAAGCACAAAAATAGCATTGTACTTATTTTTTTATTCAAATAATTTCTGCCCAATGTACTCTCCCTTCTTTATCCCTCCAAAACACGCAAAAATTCCTGTTCCGACATGAGTAATGTATTCATTCAACTTGTCATCGTTTCCTAGGCTGTTCTGAATCTTTATAAATTGATCAGGATGTTTTTGAAAACATATAAATAGCAGTCCCGCATCAAACTGTCCGCTCACTTCATCTATTCCATTAGAATAAGAAAAGGCACGGCGTGCTATTTTAACGTCAGCTTTTTTGGCAAGATAAACGTGTGAATCAATTGGTAGAACTGGTTTTCCGTCTGGTCCTTTTTTATTTATGTCAATTGTTGCAAATTCATCTGTTTCTCCGAATGGAGCCCCGCTTTCCTTATACCTTCCAAACGTATTTTCCTGCTCCTGCAAATTAGTTCTATCCCATGTTTCAAGATGCATTTGAATACGCCTTACAATAAGAAAAGTCCCATTTTTCAGCCAATTATTCTTATCATACCAGACAACATTTTTAAAATCATTATTATTTTTTGGATTTTCCGTTCCATCTTTAAATCCAAAAAGATTTCTTGGAGTTTCTTTTCCATTTCCAATAGGCAAAAAGCCAGCTTGAGTCCATTTTAAAGTAATTAAGGCACGTCCTTTACGAACAAGATTTCTCACAGCATGAAATGCTACCTGTGCATCATCCGCACAAGCCTGAATACAAATATCACCGCCTTTATACTTGTCCTTTATCTGATCTCTCGGAAAATGTGGCAAATCCTTAAATTCTTCCATTTTCTTATTATCCAGCTTCAATTTATCCAGAAAAGACGGACTTATTCCAAAAGTTATTGTCAGACGGTACGGATTTAATCCCACTGTTTCTCCTGTATCTAGTGGAGGAACTAGATGATTTGCAAGTTCTGGTGCTACAAGTTCACCCTTCATAAGTTTTTCAGAATAATCTGTCCAGTCCTTGAACATCTGTTTTATTTCTTCCTTGTCTGTAGAATGTAAATCTAATACCGCAAAATAAACATTTTTCTGAACAGGAGTAGCAATTCCTGACTGATGTTCTCCATAAAATGAAATTTCTTCATTTCCAACAACTTGATTTGCCTTGCCGCTAAACATATTTGCAAAAATTGCACCCGCTCCGCTCGCTCCAATTGCAGCACCTGCTCCAACCATTCCTGCTTTTTTCAAAAAATCACGACGTGATATTTTTTTATCAAACCATTTTTTATCATTTTCATCACTCATTATTTTACCTCTTTTTATACTGTAAGTTTTATTTAGATGTGTTCAATAATCTAAATGTTAATTTTAACAAAGGGAATTAATTCCCTATTTAATAATAGTTAAACATATTAGATATGTTTGATAACCTAAGTTTTTTTATCTATACAAGGGGTCAAGACCCCTTGCTTCAAGATATTTATTTTATTAAATTTTTATCGAATAAGTGTATTATTTCTTAGGAGTTGCGTCTATTACGATTCCCATTTGCGATAAAGGTTCTCCAAGTTTAGTAACTGCTTCAGCTAGAGCTTTTGTATCTTCTGGCTTCAACTCTGTGTACAATTTATAATTTTTATCATCTGTCATATATTTGTCAAGAAGTGCATTTACAGCTTTAAATTCAGTATCTAAAGTTGTTACGAGCTTAGCATCTTTTTGTTCTAATTTAGGTCTGAACAGTTCAAAAATTTTCTGAGCCCCTTCGATATTCGCTCTAAAGTCGTATAAATCAGTATGCGAGAACACTTCTTCTTCTCCAGTAATTTTTTGAGTCGAAACTTCATTTAACAAATCAATCGCTCCTGTAACCATTAAATCAGGTGTTACTTCAATTGTGGCAATTTTTGCCTTTAGTTCCTTAATGTCGTTTACAAGATCTTCTGCATATTTTTCAGTTCCTTTTGTAGTGTTTTGTTCCCACAATATTTTTTCAATTCTATGAAAACCTTTCCATCCTTCTTCATTTTTAAATTCTTCCTTGAAGTCTACAAGACGGTAATCTATCTTAATATCCGATTCTCCAAAACTTTCAGCGATAGGCTCAGATCTTTCATAAGCCATACGGATTAAGGGATAAACTTTTTTAGCTTCGTCTAATTTCCCAGTCTTTAATAATTGTGCAAAATTTTCTGTATCCTTTAAAAGCATATCAATCTGACCTTCAACATACTTTTTATATTCAGAAGTTTCCTTGCTTAAATCAGTTTTCCCTTGTTCAGCTGTCTTTCCAGCTGTTGTACCAGCCTTTCCACCTTCCTTTGCTCCAGTATCTTTGCCACAGCTTATCGCCATTAATGCTCCAATAAGCAATAAAATTCCCATTTTTTTCATAAAAAATTCCTCCCAATTTATATTTGCTATATTATACTCATTATTTTATTATTTGTAAAGTAAAAATATTTGATTTACAAAATTTTTTACTAAAAAAATTATTATGTAACTAAAAAAGTCCTCCACAATCTAGAGAACTTTTTATTTTTTATTCAATAAAATATAGACAGTTTAACCTTCCAAAATCCCAATAAAATCAATAAATCCTTGCACAGAAAATTCTTCTGCTCTAGCCAATTCTGTTTTGCCAACTTTTTTCAAGCATTCTTTTACAAAATCTTTTGAAAATCCTAAATTCGATAAATTATTAGAAATACTTTTTCTCTTATTTGAAAACGCTTCTCTCAAATATTTAAAATATTTTTCTTCTGAAATTTGACTTTCATATTTTTTATTTTTCAAAATTTTTATTCCTAAAAATGCTGAATCAACTTTTGGAACAGGATCAAATTTTTCTTTTGGAACAGTAAATAAATATTCTGCTTCAGCATAAAATTGAACAGCGTGAGTAAGCAGGCTCATACTTTTACTGTGTGGCTTTGAGGCAATCCGCTCTGCCACTTCCTTTTGCACCATCAAATAGATTTCATCAATATTTTCACGGTATTCAAGCAATTTATTAATAATTGGCGAAGTTATGTAATACGGAATATTTGCTACAACTTTCACATCTTTTTTATTCTCAAAAAAAGTTTTTAAATCTGCTTCCATAAAATCTTGATGAACTAACTTAAAATTTTCTTTTTTTTCAAATTTTTTACTCAAAAATGGGATTAAATCATCATCTATTTCAAAAGCAGTCAAAAATTTAGAATTTTCAATTAATTTTTCTGTCAAAAATCCCAAACCTGGTCCAATCTCCAGCACTTCTGTTTCTTCATCAATATTCGCCACATTCAAAATCTCGTCCAACAAACTGCTATCATTTAGAAAATTCTGACCATATTTTTTCTTAGCCTTATGATTTTCATTCTCAAAATGTTTATTTTTCTTTTGGTATTTCTCTTTTTTTCTTTTCAATCTTTCTCCTTATTTAATGTTCCCTTTTATCCATTTGTAAAAGTATAAAAATTATGATAAGCACAGCACTTAAATTTTTGATTTTATAATTTTTCTCCACTCTTTGACAATGGGCCTTGACCCCCTTGTTGTATAAAAAGATACTGCTTCTATTTGATAATTAGTCTTTCACTTTTACAATCACATATAATATTCTCAGAGCTATTTTAAAACTAAATTACAAATTTATTCAAAAACTGATGGTTCCGCTATTCCCACATACTCAAGGTTTCTATAATTTTCATTAAAATCAAGCCCATATCCTACAACAAATTCATTTGGAATTTCAAATCCAACATATTGCACATTAACTTCAACTTCTCTTCTTTCAGGCTTATCTAAAAGTGTGCAAAGCGATATTTTCTTAGGATTTCTGCTTCCCAAAATTTGCAATACTTTTTTTAACGTAAATCCTGAATCAATAATATCTTCAACTACCAAAACATTTTTCCCGTTAATTGTACTTCTCAGATCCTTCAAAATTTTAACTTCCCTAGAACTCTGAGTTCCTTCTCCATAACTAGAAGCCTCTATAAAATCAATCTCAAGCGGCAATTTTATTTCCCTAATCAAATCAGCCATAAACACAATAGATCCCTTCAAAAGCCCTACTATTATTAGCGGCTCATTCTCATTTTTAAAATCTTCAGTAATTTTTTCTCCCAACTCCTTCACTTTTTTATGAAGCTCTTCCTTTGTAATTAGCTGTTTTTTTATTCCAAATTCAAAATCTTTGTTCATGATTTTCTCCTTATTGTTTATATTTTTTATTATTTATAAAAATTTATAAAATTCCATTAATATAGCATTTTTTAAGTTTAATTCTTAATGTTTTTTACTACTTTTTGACAAGTGATCTTAACTTTTTACTGCCATAGACGCTATTACTGCTTAATTTTATATGATTTTTCTTTTATAATTTTCCATATTTAGTTTATTTTAATTTACACTATTGACTTTTTTAATTTTTGTGTTATAATATTAATGTTGAGGAAATGTTAAGCGATGTTTAACAATCTCTCGGCTGTATAGGGAAATTGTTTTTTTGAATAAAAGACCATTTTATGAGATAGCCCAAAAAAACATTATTTATTTAATTTCCCTATATAAAAAGGGCTATCTCATAACCTAAAGTTAATCTATTTTGTAAGATTTACAAGTATAGTCCTTTTGATTAAATCTAATTCATTTAGATTTTTTTTATTTTAAACTTTTTATTAAATATTGCTCAATCTCTTATTTAAATAAAAAATCAAAATCCTTTTTTTAATTATAATTCTAAATCTATACTTTATAACTTAAAAAAAGTAATACTCAAACAGTTGCTTTTAATTTAAAAATCACCATTTGAGTATTGATTTATTTATATTTGAATCACTATTTAACTTTTTCTACTAATTTTGCAAATTCAGCAGGATTGTTTAATGCTAAGTCTGCTAAAACTTTTCTATCAAGTTCAATTCCAGCTTTTTTAAGTCCATTCATTAATCTTGAGTAAGAAATTCCGTTTAATCTTGCAGCAGCGTTAATTCTGATAATCCATAATTCACGCATTTTTCTTTTTTTCAATTTTCTATGTTCAGTTGCGTAAGCCATAGCTTTTTTAACTGCTTCATTAGCTTTTTTATAATTTGTTTTTATGGCTCCTCTATAACCTTTTGCTTCTTTTAAAACTTTTTTATGTCTTTTTCTTCTAACTATTCCTGTTTTTACTCTTGGCATATTCTTTCCTCCTTGATATTTTAGCCGTTTTCTGTTCTTTTATATATTTAGAACTAACTTTTTGTCAATTTTTAATTTTGTTTTATATAAAAGCTGTTAATTTGTATTTTAAACTGCTTTTTTGGTCTCATTTTTGAATAAAAGCCGTAAATTTTAATTAAATTGCTTTTTTCAACATATTTTTAAAACAATTGTTGGAACTATCTTCCTTCTTGTCCAGCCAATACTTTTTTGATTTTTCTTTCAGCACCTTTTGGAGCGATTGCGTCTTGTCCTAGACGTTTTTTTCTTTTATGAGTCTTTTTAGTCAAGATATGGCTCTTTCCTGAATGTCTTATAGAAATTTTTCCACTTCCTATAACTTTAACTCTTTTTTTTGTTCCTTTATGTGTTTTCATTTTTGGCATTTTCTTTCCTCCTAAATCACTTTTCACTTTTTTAAATTTTGCCTTTATTTTTTAGGCGATAATAAAATAAATTTTTGAACCTGTTCTTTTCCATATTTTTTTTCAACTGTTGCAATTTCTTCAAAATGGCTTGCAAACTCGTCTAATACTTTAATAGCAGATTCTGCGTGCAATCTTTCTCTACCTGTAAGTCTTAGGCTGACTTTTACCTTATGCTCCTTGGCTATAAATTTTTCAATTTGAGAAATTTTTGTATCTTTATCATGTTCATCAATATGAGGTTTAATTCTAATCTCTTTAACGACAACATTTTTTTGTTTTTTCTTATTTTCCTTGTCTTTCTTCGTTTTCTCATACTTGAATTTTCCATAGTTCATAATTTTGCATACAGGCGGTGTAGCATTTGGCGAAATCTCAACTAAGTCCAATTCTTTTTCTGCCGCAAGTGCTAATGCATCTCGTGTAGACATTACTCCAAACTGCTCTCCGTCATCACCAACAACTCTAATTTCTCTTACTCTAATTCGCTCATTTATTCTTGGCTCATCAGATCGGTTATTTCCTCTTATAAAAAACACCTCCTAATTTTTTTACAATAAAAAAACAAGATATAAGAAACCTTGCTCAATAGTTATCATATAAATAAATCTCACAATAAAATCAGTACAATAAGAATACCCATTTCATTACAAAATATCAAATAACTAATACCCAACTCATCCTAAAATAGAACTAACCATTCTATTTTTATTTGGAAAGTCAATCCAAAACCTAAATATATTGATGGAAAGGTGAGAAACAATGTTTCTACTTCTAATTTAATTACTAAAACAGTTTATCATATTTTATTTTATTTTGCAAGGAAATTTTGAAAATTTTTTCACTTCTTGTCCTTGACATTTTATGAAATTATGATATAATTAATTTAACAAGATAACTTGTGAAGGATTAGTGCTGGGTTCCTGGATAGGAGTAGGATTAAAATCTTAGAATTCCTTTGCCCCTGAGGTTGTCTTTTTTTAGTTTTCCATATCTAATTCTAAATGTTTAAAAAATTTATGAAAAGTCACTTTTAATTTATTAGTATCCTCTTCATCTAAACTATATTTTTTATTACTTAGTAATCTTTTTATACTTACTTCTCGAATTTTCCTAAGTTGTATGAATGCTTTTTTAGCACTTGGATTATTTTGATATTTTTCACAAATAATAGTAATCCCACCTCTATATTTTTTATTTCTTTTTTTACTCGTCATCGGTGCAACAAGAAATGTTTTATCAGAACTTGACATTTTTGTTAATACTAAACCATAATGCTTATTTGATAATTCTCCACCCTTATTTATTTTAAAGTCTATCAAGTAAACACCAAAAACCTCACATTTTGTCATATTGCATTCCCCCTCTTAAAAAAATTAGGTATATCTTTTGGATATACCTTCAGTAGTCCTTAACGAATAAGGTTCTTAATCTTTTATTACCATTCTTTCCTTAAATAAATAAGGTTTTAATGTAAATAAATTATAATACATATCAAATATTTTGTCAACTATATTTTTAAACTTTTTTTAATAAACTCCAAAACCTCCTCAATCCCCCACTTCCTTTATTTTCTTTCTCTTCCAATTAAAAGAAACCAACCCCCTATTTAAAAGTAAAAATTATAAAAATTAAATTGTTCTAACTATACGAAAACCACAAGAAATTTGTACAGTTTTAAAATAATTTGAAAGTAAAGTCACACTCGTTATAGTACTATTAGCACTATTGCTATATCTCTTAGATATACTTATATTATCTTTATAATCATCAATATCCCAACAACCTCCTCTTAATCTTCTGTCATTTTCAGTTTCATCATATATATATGGTATTTTTTCTGATATATATCCTGAATTAGTAGTGTCATAACACCATTCACATATATTTCCACTACAATCATAAAGTCCTAATTGATTTGGTTTTTTTATTCCTACATCGTGAGTTTGGTCTCCTGAATTTCCTTTGTGCCAAGCAACTTCATCTATATTATTACTGCCTGAATATTTATAATCAAATGTTCCATCTTGCATTGCAATTTCGCCACCTCTTGCAAACCATTCCCATTCTACTTCTGTTGGCAATCTAAATCCTTCAGTTTTTCTAAAATCTGCTACATTTGGGTATTCTGTCTTACCATTTAATTGATGTATTCTTAATATTCCTTCTTCTTTTCGACTTAAATCATATACTGGTTTTAATCCATACTTTTCACTTAATTTATTACAAAACTCCAAAGAATCCCACCAAGACACTTTTTCAACTGGACGTCTTCCACCTTTAAATTCTGATGGATTATTCCCCATTACTTCCATCCACATATCTTGTGTTGTCTGATATTTACAAACTTCTAAATTGCAAACTTCTCTTTCTTCATTAAAGAATGATGGTGTGTATTTTCCTCCATTTACTATAACCATATCTTTGAATGTCGGTCTTCCAGCTATTCTTTTACCATTTTTTATTTTTTGAGAAGCTGATTTTATTTTGAATTTTTTATAACTCTTTTTCAAAACATCTATTTTATCAGATAAAATATTCGATAAAGAATCTATACTTTTAGTTGCTTCTAATAAATTATTTGTTGTAATTTTCTTTTCTTCTTCATTTTCAGTTTCTAATATAAATTTATTTTCAACTGCGTTTTTGACGATTTCTTCTATATCAGCACCGCAGTAGCCTTCCGTTTCTTCTGCCAGTTCTTTCAAGTTTATGTCGTCTGACATTTTTCTTCTTTTTTCAAGGTGAATTTCAAATATTCTTTCTCTTTCTTCCTCATTTGGGAAGTCTATGAAAAATACTTCATCAAATCGCCCTTTTCTTAGAAATTCTGGCGGGAAGGCTGTTATATCGTTGGCTGTTGCTACTACGAATACTGTGTTTTCTTTTTCCTGTAACCAAGTCAAAAATTGTCCAAATAGACGTTTTGTTATGTCGCTTGCTCCACCGTTTTGATCTATTCCTGCAAAGGCTTTTTCTATTTCATCTATCCATAAAATGCACGGACTTATTGATTCGGCTGTTTTTAGTGCGACTCTCATATTATGCTCCGATTCACCAACGTATTTTCCCAAAAGTCTTCCTATATCCAGCCTTAATAATGGAACATTAAACAATCTTGCACTTGCTTTTGCTGCCAAACTTTTACCACAGCCTGGCATTCCCACAAGCAGTACTCCTTTTGGTGTATCCACTCCAAATTTCTTAGCTTCATCCAGTCTTCTAAATACTTGTGCTTTAGAACTTAACCATTCTTTCAGCCCTTCAAGCCCACCAATTTCTTCTATTTTTTCCTTAAAGTCAATAATTTCCAAAATTGAAGATTTTTTAATTATTTGCCCTTTTTCACGAATGATTATTTGATTAGCACCTTTTGAAATAGCTCCATAATTTTCTTCTAATATCATATTTAAAATATGATCCAAATCTAACTTGGTTAAACCTTTTAAAGAAATTGACAAATCTCCCAAATCATCCCAATAAATTCGAGCATTATTTTTTTGAGCAAAATCTTGAATATATTGATTAATTGTTGTTTCATCCATAGTTTCAATATCAATTATACTTGTAAATTTTTCTAATCCTTTTGGTACATTTACATCTTCATCAACAATTATTATATTAAAATTATAATTTATATCATTATACATTTTTTCAGCTATTTTTTTAATAAAAGCAATATTTCGTGCCTCTTTCATTTCTTCTTCCGTATTTTTTATCAATAAAAATACATTTGTTTTAAAACCAACCGAAAAAAGAATATTTAAAAAGCTATACAAATCTGCAACTTCATCACTTTTAACCTTGGTTTCAAAATTTACAGCTCCAAAGGCCCTATATTCAAAAATCGCCTTATTTTTATATTCTTTAGTCGCTTCTGTTACAATTGTGTCAACTTCCTTGTAATCTCCACTGTGTACCCAAATTATAGGTCTTCTTGCCCTTAAATACTTTGATAAATTTGTTTCCATTTTTCCTCCTGATTTTTTATTTATTTCATTTCTTTATAAATATGCTTGAATTAATCTAAAATTAAACTGATAAAAATTAAATAAACCAAATATTATAGAATTTAATTAGAATTTTTTAACTTCAATTTTAAAATGATATTATTATTTTTACCATCCAAATAAACCTCCAATAAAACTTCCCACTGCTCCAACTGCTGAACTTAAGGTACTTCCTACCGCTTTTACACCTGAGGCTACTGCTTTCACTCCTTCCCATGCTCCTTTTGCAACGCTTTTTACTGCCTCTGTCCCTTTTTTTACTATTTCAGTTGATCCATCAATTACAGGTTTTGCAATAGTTCCCACTCCTTTGGCTATCGCTCCGCCAACTTTACTTCCAACTATTCCACATACTGCTCCTGCCGCAAGTGCTACCGCTCCACCAACAACTGCTCCAGCAACTCCCAACGCTCCCAGCCCAATTGCTCCAGCCATTGCCAATCCACCTATAAAACCAGCATTTGATGCAACTATCGCTCCATAAGCAGAACCTACTGATGTTCCTACCCTTTTTGTAGCTTCTCCTAGACTTATTTCACCTGAACCTAATTTAAACGCCGTTCCTATAATATCCATTGAAGATGCCGCAACTGCTCCAACTGCATTATTATTTGCTAAAACTCCAGCAAAGACTTTCGGCACAACATTCTTTTCGACTGCAACTCTTATTCCCCCAGCAACTGCTGTTGAAAGTCCCATTGAAGTCCCAGTCTTCACTCCAGCCTCGATTACTTCAGCAACTTCCACTTCTTCACCAGAAACAAGTTTTGTTCCAACATCCAAAGCCATTCCAATACCAACTCCCATAGTTCCATTGATTACAGCCTGTTTTCCTAGTTGTTTGCTTATTGCAAGAGCGTCTACGTCTTTTTCAAAACTGAATTTCACTGCTTCTTTGTAGCCAGACTGGTATTTTTCCTGAATATTTTTTATTTCTTCCTTGCTTATATTTTTACTTTCCACTTCTCCAAATTTCAGCTTATCTACTGAATTTGGGATATCTCCAGTCTGATTTGACGGAACTAATTTTGACTGAAATTTATATTTATAGCCTTGCTGTCTGTCGTAAAATGATTTTGCAGTTTCATTGGCATTTTTATAGGCTTTTGCCTGATATTTTCTTACAATCTTGCCAGAATCTTCTATTGTCATGTCAATCGAATTTTTTCCATAAGTTTCGCCTATTTCTGGCTTTAGTGCCTTTGCATAGTAGTTTTTTTCTTTAACTGCCGCATCTATATTGAACGTTCCAGCATGACGTTCTTCAAATATAAATCCATCTAAATTAGGATTTTGGCTTATTTCTCCAGTTTTAGTTGTAAGTGCTGACAAAATTTCCTCATTTGACTTGCCTATAGCTGAATTTACATTGTCAACATAGGTATTTGCTCTATTTGCACTCAATGTATCTGCTACTATTTGCGGATCGTTTATTGCAGCTGCTTCATATATCATTGCCTCGTTGTAATTTACTAAAATTTCACTGCTTTCCTTCATATCCCTGATAATTTGCTGTCTATCCATAACTTCCGCATTTATTACATCTTCCGAAATTTTATCCAGTATCACATCTCCCACATAATCACTGCTGCTTATTCCAACTTTCTGATATTTTTCCACTTCCTTTTTCTTGTAAAAATAAATTTCAACTCCTGCCATAAGTTCATCAGCCATTTTTTCTATTTCCTGTATATTTTTATCAGCAAGTTCATTTTGCAATTCAAAAATTAACCAGCTTCTCAAATCCTTTTTATTTTCACTTTTCTCATTTTGAGCATAACTTTTTAAAAATTTTTTGATAATTTCCTCAGTTTTTTTCCTTCTGCTCCCTCTTAGTCTAAACATCTTTTTCCTCCTCGTTTTCATATATTTTTATTGTTTTTTTAAGTTCATTTTTTAATCTTTCTTTCAATTCACTTGGCTCCAAAATTTTCACATTGGAAAAAAATTGTGCAAAATACACCATCGCAAGTTTATTATCACACTCAAAAGTGTAAATTCCATCTTTTTTATTCAAAAGTTTTGGTCTGTTTGTTAAAACTTTCTCATATAATTCCACCCCTTTTTCTGTAAATTCAACTTTAACCGTGTTTTTATAAGACAAAAACGGATCAAAATTTTTATACACATCATCAATATATTTTTTATCTTTTTTTTCAATATTTTCATTTGTAAACCATACTTCTTCTATTTCTGAAATTCTGTAATTCCTATAATCATTATTTTTCACAGTAGCAGAATAAATAAGATCTGTTTTCGTCATCTGCCACTTTTACAAAATATGGACTTACTAGCCTTATATATTTATGATATTTTATTTTTATCTTTCTCTTACTCTCCATTCCTTCCTTAATTTTCCTAAAAATCTTTTCAAATAATATTTCTTCACGTTTATATCGTAAATTATTGATATATGTAAAAATTATATTTCTCCAATATTCAGCCTCAGTTTCAACTCCACTTCTAACAAAAGTATCCATAAAAATTTCATCATTATTTTTATTCAAGTTAAACTGCAGCACTTCTCCTGAAAAGTTCCCCAATTCAACTTTATTCAAATTTTTGTCCATATAATATTTAAAAATTATGTTCCCTATCCTTCCCACAGGCATTTTAAAATACTCCGAATCACTTTTTATAATTTCATTCATAAAATCCGAAATTGTAACTCTAACCTTCTTCATAGCCAATCTCCTAAAATAACAATATTTTTTAACTTCTAAATCTAATTTTAAGCCATTTTCCTTAAATTTAATCCCCGATTATTTTTTCTACACAAATTATATCTAATATCAAAGTGAAATACAAGGAAATATTTGTTTTCAATTTTTGTTCCCCTAAAAAATAGAAAACCGTGAAATTATCGAAAAAAATTACTAAATTTTTATTATTTCTGTTCCTTAAAATAGAATTTACTTTTTTTCAAATAGTATTCCCTTATTTTAAAAAATATGATATAATTTTGAAGTTATTACATTTTAAAATTAAATACAAAAATAATTGGAGGTGAAATGGTAGAACTTAAAAACATTGAAAAAAATTATATCGGTTTTGATTTAAAAATAAATTTAAAGATTAACAAAGGAGAAATCTTTGGATTAATTGGACAGTCAGGAAGCGGAAAATCGACAATTTTAAGAATTATTCAAAGAATTTTGAAAGCTGATAAAGGAGAAATTAATATTGCAAAGAATACTGAAACTGCTTATATTTTTCAGGAATTTAATCTTTTGTATAACAAAAATGTCTTTGATAATGTTGCTCTTCCCTTAATTTTAAAGAAAAAATTTTCAGCTGAAAAAGTTAAGGAAGTTTTGAAATTTGTGGGGCTGTCTGACAGGAAAGAATCATTTATTGCTTCCCTTAGCGGCGGCGAAAGGCAGAGAGTGGCGATTGCCCGTGCGTTAGTGTCAAATCCGCAATTACTGCTTTGTGATGAAGTTACAGCTTCTTTGGATAAATCTGTAAAAGATGAAATACTTGACTTATTTGAGGAAATAAATAAAAAGTATGGAACGACTATTTTAGTTGTTACTCACGAACTGGAAGTTGTAAAAAGGCTATGCAGCAGGGTGGCGGTTATTGAAAAAGGTAAAATTACAGATATTTTCAATGTTAATCAGAAGGATTATGAAAAATCAAACAAAAGTTATGCCGATTATGTGAGGGAGGTTCTGAAATGATAGATACTGAATTATTAATTGCAATAAAGGACACTTTTATAATGGTTCTTATTCCTACGATATGTGCAGTATTTTTGGGAGTTCCTTTAGGAGCCGTTGTATTTTTGACTGATAAAGGCGGCATTAGGGAAAATAAGTTTATAAATATCCCATGCAACATTTATATAAATGTAGTCAGAAGTTTTCCGTTTTTAATATTTGTAGTTATATTGATACCTCTCACACGATTAATTTTTGGTACTGCCTTTGGACTATTTCCTGCAAGTTTTCCAATTTGCTTTGTAGCTGTGGCACTGTATGCGAGATTTACAGAACAGTCCTTTTATGATGTGAATAGCGGAATAATTGATGCGGCTTTATCAATGAAGGCAAGTGTATTTCAGATTGTGTGGCATTTTTTGCTTGTTGAAGCGAGAAGCAGCCTTGTGCTTGGCTTAACTTCGGCAATTATCAGTTTTATTTCGTACTCTACTGTAATGGGAGTCGTTGGTGGAGGCGGAATTGGCGACTATGCAATGCGATATGGATACAACGAATACAACTATGCCCTTGTATACAGGGTTGTGGCGATAATGATAGTCATTGTATTTTCGATACAGATTATTGGAAACAGAATATCAAAAAATTTAGATAAGAAAAGGAGAATTTACTAATGTCAAAAAAATTATTAATTTCATTAGCTGTAATATGTGTGCTAATTTTAGCATTTGTTGGAATAAATTTAAAAAAGGATAATGTCATCAGAATTGCTGCGGCTGGATATCCGATGGATGAAATTGTGAAAATAGCAGCTGAGGATTTAAAAAAAGAAGGTTATAATGTAAAAGTTACTGTGTTAACAGATTATGTTACTGCAAATGTTGGTTTAAATGCTAAAGATTTTGACGCAAACTTTCATCAGCATGAGCCGTTTATGCAGGTTTTTAATAAGAAAAATAATGGAAAACTTGTAAAAGTTAAAGGGATTTATGATGTTTATGTAGGTTTTTATTCAAAAAAATATAAGAATAAGTCAGAAATTCCAAACGGGGCAAAAGTTGCCATTCCAAACGATGTGACAAATCAGGATAGAGCTTTGAGAATACTTGCAAATGAAGGTTTAATTGAGTTGAAGCCAAAAGATGGACTTTATAATTTGAATGACGTTATTAACACAAAGAAAAATTTCAAATTTATGGCAGTTCCTATTCCATCGCTAGTGCAGGCATACCAAGAAGCTGACTTAGCATTTAATTGGCCATCACACATGCTAAAAATTGGAGTTCACGTAAAAGATGCCTTATTCATTGAAAAAAATACAAATGGTAAATACGCTGTAAGTCTTGTAGCAAGAGAAGATAACAAAAACAGTAAGAAAATACAGGATTTGACAAAAGCTATGACTTCTGAAAAAGTTAAAAAGTTTATTGAAGAAAAATATGCCGGACAAGGATTTCCTGTGTTTTAAAAAATAAAAATATTTTATAGCCATTTCAAATTGACATTCTGCTCAAAACTTAAAATTTATTGAGTTTTTATGAATTTAAATTTACAAACTTTTGAATACAGGTTGCTCTACTAAGAGCAACTTTTTTTATGAAAAAAGTTTTAAAATTAATCATAATGAGGTATAATATAAAATAAACATATTTTTTAGCAAAGGAAAATAAAATTATGAAATATATTTATAATATTGATAAACTAAAAAATCATAATGAAAATACAGTATTTGAGGAAAAAATTGGTAAAAAGGCTCAAAATTTGCTTGAACTTGCTGCCAATGGATTTAATGTCCCGCATTTTTCAGTCATTACTAACAGATATTTTAAGGAAATTATACTAAAAGAAATTGAAATGTATAATCAGGAAACAGGAAACAATGATGAAATTAAGGATTGGAATGCTGTATTCAGCGGAAATACCGAAAGAAAAATTGAAAATATAATTAGAATTATAAAAAATCATAAAATTAAGGAAGAATTTGAAAAGGAAATAGAAAATGCACTAAATGAAGAAAGTTATTATGCTGTGAGATCGTCTTCAATTGAAGAAGATAGCAGCAATTTTTCATTTGCTGGACAGTTTGAAACGTACCTTTATGTGAAAAAAGAAAATATGTTGGAAAAAATAAAGGAAGTTTGGATTTCTTCATTTTCAAATCATGTTATGAAATACAGAAAAGAAGGGAAAATAAATAATGAAATAAATGTTCCAGCAGTAATAATTCAGGAAATGGTTAATTCTGAAAAGGCGGGAGTTGGATTTAGTGTAAACCCTGTAAATAATAATTATGACGAAGTCGTTATTTCTGGAACTTATGGACTGGGAACAAGCATAGTTGACGGAGATGAAAATGGAGATCTGTTTATATATAATAAAAAAACGAAGGAAATTAAAAAGGAGATAAGAACCAAAAAAATAAGACAGGTTTTAGATTTTGAAAATAAGAAAATAAAAACAGAAGAAATAAATATTGAAGAGGAAATATTAAATGACAGTGAAATATGTGAACTAGGTGAAAATATCATAAATATTGAAAAATATTATGGAAAGCCTCAGGATATGGAATGGGCATTTGAAAAGGAAAAGCTATATATATTGCAGTCAAGACCTATAACTACATTGGAAAAAACAGACAAAAAAACATATAACACAATAATATGGGATAACAGCAATATTGTAGAAAGCTATCCTGAAATTACATTGCCACTCACATTCAGCTTTATAAGAAAGGCATATTCCGACGTCTATAAAAGATTCTCAGAAATAACAGGAGTGCCTGCCAAAGTTGTGGAAAGTTATCAGGATATTTATGATAATATGCTTGGATTGCTAAAAGGGCGGGTTTACTATAACTTGATAAACTGGTATAAACTTTTGATGCTGTTTCCAAATTCTAAAGGCAATAGTAAATTTATGGAACAGATGATGGGGGTAAAAAAGGAATTATCCGAAGAAAATCTGAATGAGAATTTGCTGGAAGCTGAAGGAAAAATGACAGGCTTTGAAAAATTTAGAAATAAACTGGAAAAATATAAGGCTGGATTTACATTATTTATGAATATGTTTCTTATTGAAAAAAAGGCTGAAAAATTTTATAAGATTATTGATGAAAATCTTAATGGTAAAAATAGCGATTTAAGTAATAAAAATATAAAAGAACTGAAAAAATATTACAAGTTTCTTGAAAATAAATTTTTAAAAAATTGGGAAATACCTATTATAAATGACTTTCTTGTAATGGTTTGGTTTGGACTTTCAAAAAAAATGGCTGAAAAATATATAAAAGATGATTTTGAAAAGACACACAACACGCTTATTGCTCAAGAAGGAAACAGCATGATTAGTGTTGAACCATCGAAATATATAAAAAAAATGAGCCTTATGATAAAAAATGACAAATCTTTAAAAGATGAAATAAAAAATATAATAAACAAAAACGAAAAATCACTTATTGAAATATTTAAATTAACCCAAAATGCAGAATTTAGTTCTACTTTGAATGAGTATATGGAAAAATTTGGTGACAGGACAGTCCACGAACTGAAACTGGAAGCACCAACATTAAGGGAAGAGCCTTTATTTTTAATAAAAATGATATATTCGCTTTCAATAACAGAAAATGTTCAGGAACATGCTAAAAGAAACATATTGGAAGAACAGAAAAAAATATATGACAGCCTGAAAATAAATCCTATAAAAAAATATTTATTGAAAAAAACTTTATTTTATGCGAAAAAATTTATACGGTTAAGGGAAAATTTGAGATATGAACGGACAAAGGTTTTTGGAACAGTCAGAAAGATTATGAAAAAAATGGGAGTACATCTTAAAAATAACAACCTTATAAATAATGAAAAAGATGTATTCTATCTTACTGTCGATGAAATTTTTGGACTTGTTGACGGCTCAATAATTGATATTGACTTAAAAAAACTTATAGAACTACGAAAAGAGGAATATAAAAAATACGAAACAGAGGCAATTCTTCCTGATAGATTTTTAACAAGAGGATTCCTAGGAGAAAACTTTTATTATGAAGATTTGACTGGAAATTCTCAACTCGACGAAAATACTTTGCAAGGGACTGGATGTAGCAAAGGAATTGTAAAAGGAAAAGTAAAAATTGTCTTAAATCCTATGGATACTCAAGTTGAAGAGGGAGATATCGTTGTTACAAAATCTACAGATCCAAGCTGGGTTATGGTTTTTCCTTTATTGAAGGGACTTATAGTAGAAAAGGGAAGCCTTTTATCCCACAGTGCAATTATTTCACGGGAAATGAACATCCCTGCCATAGTAGGAGTACAAGGGGCAACAAGTATTCTGAAAACAGGAGATATGGTTCAATTTGACGGAAGTACGGGAATTATAAAAAAATTGAATGACTGATTTTTATTAAAAATTTAAAATTACAAACAAATTAGGAGGAACATAATTGAAAAGTGAAGTAAAAGAAAATAAAGTTGATTTTTCTTTAATAAGATACTCCCAATGCTGGGAAGATACTGAAATATTGCTTGAAAGCCTTGATATTAGTGAAAAAGATGTATGCTTTGGGATTTTGTCGGCAGGGGATAATGTGTTTTCGATGCTTACTGAAAATCCTGAAAAAGTGATAGCTCTCGATATAAGTTTTCCCCAAATTGCTCTTGCTAAGCTTAAAAGGGAAATTTTTAAAAATTTTGATTATGAAGAAATGCTAGAATTTATGGGAATTAAAAATTCTTCTAAAAGAATTGGGATGTATGAGAAAATACGTGAAAAACTTGAGAAAGATGTGAGAGATTATTGGGATCTTAATAGGGAAGCAATTGAAACTGGAGTGATTCATATTGGAAAATTTGAAAAATTCTTTAAAATTTTTAGGGAAAAGATACTTCCTTTGATACATAATAAAAAAAGAGTGGAAGGACTTTTTGAGAAAAAGTCGAGGCAGGAAAGAGAGGAATATTATAATAAACATTGGAATAATTTTAGATGGAAACTGATGTTTAAGCTGTTTCTTTCTAAATCTATAGTTGGAAAATTTGGAAGGGATAAGGAATTTTTCAGGTATGCGGAAAAAGATATTTCTGAAGAGATGAATAAAAGAAGCAAGTATGCCCTTTGCGAGCTGGACAGCTATGAAAATCCTTATATTCATTATATTATGATGGGAAATTACCGTTTAGACTGCTTACCTTACTTTTTAAGAAGGGAAAATTTTGAAAATATTAGGAAAAATCTTCATAAATTAGAGATTGTTCAAAATTCTGTGGAAGAATATCTTGATGAAATAGATTTTAAAATAAATAAATTTAATTTAAGTGATATATTTGAATATATGTCTTTGGAAAATTATAGAAATTTGATGAAAAAAATTTATGATAATGCTGATAATAATGCGATATTGGCATACTGGAACTTGATAGTGGAAAGAAATTCCGCAAAATTAAATTATACAGAGAATGAAATGAAGGAAAATATAGAAAACAAAAAAAATAATATTGAAAAAAATTTTCAAAGAATGGAAGAATTTGATAAAAAACTTCATAAAAAGGACAAAACGTTTTTTTATACTGATTTTGTAGTTGAAAAGGTGATAAAGTATGGAAATAACTAAGATGATACTTGTTTTTATTGGTTTTATAATGTTTTTTCTTTTGCTGAATAAACTTGAAAAAAGTGAAACGTTAAATTCAGAACTTATACGAAAAATTTTACATATAGGTTCGGGATTTGGAGGACTGGCTCTTCCGTTTATATTCGAGAAAAAGAATTCGGTTATAATACTCGGAGTGATTTTTCTTATGGTACTTATTTCCATTAGGCTGATAAAAAATAGAATAGCTGGATTTAGAAAAGTTTTGGAAACAAAAAATAGAAAAACATTTGGAGATATATATTTTATTATAAGTATTTTAGGATTATGGATTGTGTCAAGTGAAAATAAAATAATGTATTCCCTTCCGCTTATAATACTTATGTTTTCTGATGCCTTTGCGGCCCTTATTGGAGAATTTTATAGTAAATATAAGTTTGACACGGGATTTGGAACAAAGTCAGTAGAAGGATCTGTGACATTTTTTCTTACAACATATTTTATTTGTATAAACTTCTTTTTATTTTTTAGCAACATTAAAAGTATAAATATTGTGCTTGTTTCATTACTTTTAAGCGTTCTTGCAATGATTCTTGAAATGATTTCGTGGAACGGGCTGGATAATCTTTTTGTCCCATTTTTCGTATATTTATTTTTAAAATTAAACTTATATTTGGCTGCAGGCGAACTTACGTATAAATTTGGGGTAATAATCATACTTCTTACAATTATAATATTAAATAGAAAAAAAACTACTCTTACAAAAGTTGCACAAACTGCAAGTTTATTTTTCCTTTACATCGTTATGATTATAGGTGGAATAAAATGGGGAGTTCCTCCATTAATAATGTATCTTGGATATTATCATTTTACGCCAAAAGTCAAAGGGCAAGTTAAAGATTCGCTAAAAGGGCTTTTAACAATAGCATTTACCACATCAATGTGGCTTGCATTAAGCATAATAATGAACAAAGATAAAATGTTTCTTATTTATATTTTTTCATTTTCACTATTTTTTGGAATTATAAATTTAATAAGGGATAATGCTGGAAATATCTACAGGGAAACATTTAGAATGAGCTTTTTGATGGGAAGCATATTTAAGGCAGCTGTTTTCTTTTTGGTAAATTATTTTATTTTGTCAAGAATTCTGGATTTTAAAATGTTAGCTGGAATAGCAGTTCTTATATCAGGCGGAATATTTATTTATGAAACAAGTATGAAAATTTTCTATATTTTTGAAAAGGAAAACGAACTTAGCGGAGAAAGCAAAGTATTTTTAACTTCAGGAATTGTTTTTACTTGCTCAATGTTATTACTGGGAATAGGAATGTTATAAGATTAAAACAGGAGAAAATATAGATATGAAAATAAAAAGATATGCGATAACAGAAAATAAAAAAATAAATAATAATTATTTAGAAAAATATATTAAAGAAAATGATATTTCTCAAAATGAAATAGCAAGAATTCAGATAGAACGCCCCTCAGAAATTATAGTTTTTCAAGATGAAGCGGAAAAAATGGCAGGAAACCTAAATTTGTGGCATAATCGACCAAATTATAATGGAAAAAAAACATCTTATATTGGAAACATAATGATATTTGAAAAATATAGAAAAGAAAAATTTGAAAAAGAAATATTTGATACACTTTTTGAAGAAATAAGAAAAAATGAGATTGAAGTGATAATTGGACCTTTGAATGGAACTACTTGGAATACGTATCGGTATGTGACAAAAACTGGAAACAGAAAGCCATTCTTGATGGAACCTTGGAATGAAGGCTATTATGTGGAATTATTTCAAAAAATTGGATTTAAACCTCTTGCCAATTATATTTCTACAATAATGGAAAATATGAATCCTGTTAAAAGGGAAAATCTATCTAAGAAAATTGAAAAAATAAAAAAATTGAATTACTATAAGGATGTAAAAGTAAAATCTTCAGAAAATGAAGATATAATAACAATGTTAAATAAAGTCTATGACTTGACAATTCAGGCATTTAAAAATAATTTTTTATATTCTGAACTGGAAAGAGAAATTTTTATAAAAATGTATATGAAATATGAGGATAAAATTGTAAAAAAATTCTTTAAAACGCTTTATCTCAAGGATGAATTAATTGGCTATGTGTTTGGAGTACCTGATTATGCGGAGCTTGAATATAAAGGAAAAATAGAAACAATGATACTTAAGACGATTGCAATTTCTCCAAAATATAACGGAAAAGGAATGGGATATATCTTAATTGATGAACTTGTAAAGGAAGCGGAAAAATCAGGTTATAAAAATGTGATTTATGCTTTGATGTATGAAAAAAATATATCTAAAAATATAGGATCGCTATTGGGAGATGAATTGAGAAGATATACTTTGTTTATAAAGGAACTTTAAATAAAAGGTGGTATAAAAATGACAATAGTTGACAAAATAAAAGAATTAAGAAGTCTGTATCCAGATAAGACAGCTTTATTTGACTTAAATACAGGCAAAAAAGCTACTTTTACCCAAATAGATGAAAAATCAAATTATGTATGTGATTATTTAAGGAAAAAAAATTTTAAAAAAGGAGATAAAATTGTAGTTTTTATTCCAATTGGAGTGGAATTTTACTTGATTTTGACAGCAATATTCAAAATGGGAATACAGGCTGTATTTATTGATCCTTATGCTGGGATTGAGCATATTAATAAATGCTGTGAGATGATTTCACCTGATGGGATAATTGGAAGCAGAAAAACACTTTTGAAGGGATTTTTTCTAAAAGGAATCAGAAAAATTGGGAAAAAAATTAATTATATTAAAGTGATGGAATACTCTGAAAAATTTTCAATAAATGAAAATTGTCAAGTGAAAGAAAATAAAAAAATTGAAAATTATGAAAAAATTGAAGAAGATACACCAGCTCTTATCAGTTTTACAAGTGGAAGTACTGGATTTCCTAAAATTATTATGAGAACTCATAAATTTTTGCTAGGGCAGCATAATGTACTTGAGAAAAATATAAAATTTGAAAAGGAAACATCGGTTTATTCTTCATTCCCAATATTTCTTTTTTCGCACATTGCCACAGGAACAACTACTTTTATTCCTGATTTAAACTGGAAAAAACCTGCAGAATCAAATTTTAAAAATATTGTTAAACAGATAATAGAAAATAATATTCAAAACGTCATCCTCCCTCCTGTAATATTTGAAAATATCGTAAAATTTTGCAAAGATGAAAAAATAACGCTTGAAAATGTTCAAAAGGTATATACAGGTGGTGCTCCTGTTTTTTACAGCCTTATGAAAAAAATTAAAGAAGTTTTTACAAATGCAAAAATTACAGCTTTGTATGGAGCATCAGAAGCTGAGCCAATATCAGTATTAAATTTTGAAGATATAACAAAAGAAGATATTGAAAATATGAAAAATGGAGAAGGGCTGTTGGCTGGAAAAATAGTTAATGAAATAGAACTTAAAATAGAAGAATTAGAAAAAACTCCTGAAAGAAATAAAATCCTAAAAGATAACAATGCTGAAGATTTTTCAGCATTAAAAGGTGAAATACTTGTAAAAGGTGAAAATGTAGTAAACGAATATTTAAATGTTGAGAAAAACCCCAATGAAAAATGGCATAGGACAGGAGATATGGGATATATTAACAAAAAAGGGCAACTTGTACTGCTTGGAAGAGTTAAAGGGAGAATACAGATTGATGAAAATGTTTATTATCCTTTTACTGTGGAAACAGCCTTTTCATTTTGTAAAAACTTGAAAAAATCAGTCCTTACTTCAAAAAATGATAAATTATACCTCTTTGCTGAAAGAAATTCTGGATTTAAAGAAGACTTATCTAAAGATAGTGAAATTAAAAGACTAAAAGAAAAATTTGGAATATTTAAAATAATTGAAACTGAAATTCCAATGGATAAGAGGCATAACAGCAAAACGGATTATAAAAGGCTGGAAGAATTGAAAAAAGAACTTTAGAAATAGATATACGAAGGGAAAAATAAAATGAATAGAAATGATACAAATTCAAAAAAATCAATGATTCAAAATATAAAAAACTTCAAAATATATTTGAATGAACGGTTTCCATTAGGAAAAAACTCTTTTTTTGTACTAATTTTTACTTTGTCAGGATACATTTATACAAGTTTATTATACAATTCAAAAATTATGCATCCATTTTATGTAAAAGGAATTAGAGTACCTATGTCCTTTTATAGAATAGTTCCACTATTCATAATAATTTTTATGTTTTTCCTGCAATTAAGAATAACAGACGAATTTAAGGATTATGAGGAAGACTTAAAATACAGGGCTTACCGTCCTGTTCAGAGAGGTATAATTTCATTAAAAACATTAGGAAAAATAGGAATTGCTACTGTTATAACACAAATAATACTTGCACACGTTATAGATCCTGAAATTATCTATTTTATGATATTTGTATGGATTTATATGTTCTTAATGGCAAAGGAATTTTTTATAAAAAAATGGCTTACAAAAAGAATTTTGATTTATGCTCTCTCCCACGTTGTAATAATGGTATTCATTACTCTCGTTATTGTAGAATCTACACGATACATTGTACCAAAAAATATTTTTGACGTTTTTATATTACAACGGTATAAACATAATATTGATATTGCCCTAATTCCTCTTTTTGCATTAAATTATCTAAACGGAATTGTTCTAGAAATTGGAAGAAAAACGAGAAGAGCTGACGAAGAAGAACATGGAGTGCAGACGTATAGCAAACTTTGGGGAAAGAAAAAGGCTGTAGTAATTTTAAGTTTACTTTTTGTTATTGAATATTTTCTTGTCATTCTTGGGCTTGCCCATACTTACGAAAAATATTTTTTCTTTGGTGGATTAACATTGCTTGTAATATTAGTAGTTTCAATATATTTTATGATAAAATTTTTGAAAAAGGATTTATCAGGAAAAATTGTGGAAAGTGTGTCGGGACTTTGGATTATTTTTTCTAGTATGGGGATGGGGCTTCTTCCTTATTTTATATTTAGTTTAATAAGATAAAAAATATACTCAGGCAATATTTTATTTAAATACTCGAAACCATTTAAAATTAGACTATTAAAAACTATATAAAACTTAGAATTTGAATAAAATAGTCATAGTTTTTAAGTTCAGTTTTACTATATTATTGCTTGAGTATTTATATTAACTCCTGAAATCTGTTAAAATAAATCTAATTTTCATCATCTACATTAACTCTACCTTCCAATGATCTTCCAAGAGTTGCCATATCAGTGTATTCAATATTTCCACCCATTGGAATACCACTAGCAATTTTAGAGATTTTTACATCTCTTACCTTTAAAAATTTTGTTAAGTAAAGACTTGTAGTTTCTCCTTCCAAATCAGGATTTAAAGCTAAAATAACTTCCCTAACACTTCCATCTATCCTATCCAGCAACTTTTTCAAATTCAAATCTTCAATAGTAATTCCATTTAACGGATCAATTTTGCCGCCTAAAACATGATAAAGCCCATTATATGTTTCTGACTTCTCAAAGGCAATCACATCTCTTACACCTTCTACAACACAAATTACTCCCTTATCTCTTTTTTCATTCTCACAAATTTCACAAATTTCATTTTCCGATAAATTTCCACAAATTTTACAATGTTTAATATTTGTATGTGAATCTTTTATTATTTCTAACATTCTATCAACTTCTGCTTCACTCCTGTCTAGTACATCAAATGCAATTCTTGCCGCACTTTTTCTCCCAATTCCAGGCAATTTTGCAAAAACATCAATTAAATCATCTAATTTCTTCATATTTTTTATTTTCTCTCCTTTTTAATTTTAAAAAAGGGAAAGGCATAAAAACCGTTTCCCTTATAAAAATATTTATGATTAAAATGTCAAACAATTAAATTTAACTATTCTCCAACTCTTTCCACTCTAAATGTATTAGTTGTTCCTTCTTTAGAAATTCCAGTTACTAATACTACTAAGTCACCTTTTTTAGCTTCTTCGTGATTAGCTGCAATTTCTCTTGCTTTTGCAAAAAAGTCATCAGTTTTATCTAATCCTTTTTCTACGTAAGCTCTAACTCCTCTTACTAATGCCAATTGTCTAGCAGTTTGTTCATTATCAGTTAATGCAATTATAGGTACAGTTGGTCCATATTTTCTAATCATTTTAGGAGATCTTCCTGTTTTTGTCCAACATACGATTAATTTAGCATCCAATGATTGTGTAGTACTTACTGCACCGCTTGAAATTGCTTCTGTAACAGAAATATCTGATCCTCCTGGAGTTTCAACTGTTTTGAATTTTTTAAATTCATCTGTTCTTTTTGAAATAGTAGCCATCATCTTAACAGCTTCTACTGGATATTTACCTTTTGCTGATTCTCCTGATAACATAACTGCATCTGTTCCATCTAAAATAGCATTAGCAACGTCTCCTGCTTCTGCTCTTGTAGGTCTTGGGTTTCTAATCATTGAATCTAACATTTGTGTAGCTGTAATAACTGGTTTTCCAGCTTTGTTACATTTTCTAATCATCATTTTTTGCATGAAAGGAACTTCTTCAGCAGGAACTTCTACTCCTAAATCTCCTCTTGCTACCATGATTCCATCACTTAATTCCAAGATTTCATCGAAGTTGTCAACACCTTCTTGGCTTTCAATTTTAGGAATAATTTGAATATTTTTTCCACCATTATCATCTAGTACTTTTCTTACTTCAGCAACGTCAGATGCTTTTCTTATGAATGAAGCTGCTACAAAGTCAACACCTTGTTTGCAACCAAATTTCAAGTCAGCAATATCTTTTTCAGCTAATGCAGGCAATCCAACTGAAACATCTGGCAAGTTTACACCTTTAGTTTCTCCTAATTCTCCAGTATTTGTGATAACACAGTGAACTTCTCCAGCTGCTTTGTCTACGCTCTCAACTTTTAATCCAACTAAACCATCATCTAATAAAACTGTTGTTCCTTCATATAAGTCATCAACAATTCCAGGATAAGAAACTGCAAATTTGTCAGCATTTCCAACGAAAGAGTAATCAGTAGTAATTGTTACCTTCTTACCTGTTTCTAACAATACATCTTTCCCGCCTTCTAATTTTCCAGTTCTAATTTCAGGCCCTTTAGTATCTAATAAAATCCCTATTTCTTTACCTGTTTTTTTCATTACTTCTCTAATATTTTTAATTCTTTGTCCATGTTCTTCAAAATCACCATGAGAAAAGTTCAATCTCATTACGTTCATTCCACTTTCTACTAATTTTGTCAACATTTCAACACTTTCAGTTTTTGGACCGATGGTACAAACAACTTTAGTCATTTTAATTTTCATTTTTCCTCCTAAAATTTAATTTAAAATTTTCATTGCCTTAAATTATCAATGAATTCTTGCTAAAGAGCAAGAAAGTTCATTTACAGTTTATCAAAATTAAAAAATTACTAAACTAACATAACTTTTTATTAAATTATAATGATAACATATTTGCAATTGCATAATCAGCTGCAGATGCTTTTGAATAATTTTCCCAAGCATAAGATAATTTATGAGTTGTAACTTCTTCACTTTGGATTCCAACCATTAATCCACCTTTTCCTTCAGCAATTAATTCAACTGCCTTAACAGCCAATCTTGTTGCTAAAATTCTATCAAATGCAGTAGGTGCTCCACCTCTTTGAATATGCCCTAAAATAGTAACTCTTATACTTGTGTTAACTCTTGTTGACAGCTCTTCTTTAAGTTGAACAACATTTCCAACGCCTTCAGCAACAACAATTATATCGTACAATTTACCATCTGCACGTCTTTTTTTTATTACTTCTGCCAAGTCATCAATTGAGCTTTCAGTTTCTGGAATCATAACTCCGCTTGCTCCTCCTGCTATTGCAGAATAAAGAGCTAAATCTCCACAGTTTCTTCCCATTACTTCAACTAAATATGTTCTTTCGTGTGAAGTAGCAGTATCTTTTAATTTTGAGATTGCATCTAATATAATATTTAATGCTGTATCATAACCGACTGTATAGTCAGTTCCAGCTACATCATTATCAATAGTTCCTGGAATTCCAATTGTTTTGATTCCGTGTTCTTCATATAAGTAATGTGCCCCATGGAACGATCCATCTCCACCGATTACAACTAATCCGTCAATTCCATATTTTTTCAGATTAGCCGCCGCTTTTGCCCTAACTTCAGGATCTTTAAATTCAGGTAATCTTGCTGATAATAAAATTGTTCCTCCTTTGTCAGCAATTCCACTTACATCTAGTAATGTTAATGGAGCAATTTGATCCTCAAGCATCCCTTTGTATCCTCTTTTTATGCCATAAACTTCCATTCCTTTGTTAATGGCAGCTTTCGTCACAGCTCTTATCGCTGTATTCATACCTTGTGAATCTCCTCCACTTGTTAAAATTGCGATTTTTTTCATCGTACTTTTTCTCCTTCTATGACATTTATAATATTTAAAAATTTAATTTCAATCTTTACATTTTTATATTAGCATTTTTGAAATCCATTGTCAATTAATTTTTGAAATTATTTTAATTAAAGCCTTATTTTTCACTATTTTTTAGATTTTTTCACAGTAAAATTATTTTTTAAATGAATTTTGATTTATTTTATTTAATTTTTAATATATACTTTATGTACGAACAATAATTTCTTCAATACTTTTTCCATATTGAACAACCCATTCCAATACAAGCCAGGTAAAATACAAAATACTTTTGTTTATAATTCTATCTTCAACGTTTGTCCAGTTTAATCTAAAATCTTATTTTGTAAATAAATTTCACATTTTATAGCAAAGGACTTTAAATTATCACGCTCCAGTCCATCAGTTTGTTTTCCTTTATATTTTTTTCTGTTCAAAATTATCCAATTCCTTTTCTAAAATTAAAATAACTGTCATATCTGCAGGTATCATACTCAAAATTTTTTGGTACAGTTCTGCTTTTTTTTCACGACATACTTTTAAAAATAGCAGGCAATCCCTCTTTTTCTTTAATCTCAAGCTGTATCCATCATTTAAAAGAATATTAAAATTTATTGTCTTAAAAGTTCCCTGACGAATAAAAATTCTTGTTAAAACACAAAGTTTTACTTCATTAATATTAAAATATATTTCCTGTTTTTTTATTTTTGGTATAAAAGTAAATATAAATTCTCCATCCAGTTCTTCCAAATTTTCTGCATTAAATTTAATCTTTTTCATAATTAGGGAAAAAATCACATAAACTATATATAAAATCAGTATTATTGTAGGTAACGGCAAATTGATTTGCATAATTTCCTCCTTTCAAACTTACACTTCAGTCATTTATAAAAGTCTAAAAACTTCAATAACTACAGCATTTTTAAATTTTTATAGCTTTTACTTTTAAAATTGCCTAAATTTATTCTATCAAATATTAAGTTAATTTATTTAAAAATACTGTTGCCAAACTTAAAAATATTAAAAATCCAAAACAATCTGTCGCTGTTGTCAGTACCACAGCCGAAGCCATCGCAGGATCAATTTTTAACGCTTTTAATGTTATTGGTATCAAAAATCCGATCATACAGGCAATCACAAGATTTCCGATCATTGCCAAAAATACAATTAATCCCATATAAAAATTTCCGTAAAGTACCCATAAGATTCCTCCGCACAGCAATCCTAAGATCGCTCCATTTATTGCTCCAACTAAAAGTGTCTTTCCAATTATTCCAATTGTATCCTTTAAATCAACTTCTCCTAACGCTAATGCACGAATTGTTACAGATAAGGCTTGAGTCCCTGCATTTCCTCCCATTCCGCTGATTATTGTCATTATTGAAGATAAAATGACTACTTTTTCAACTGTATTGGAAAATAGCCCAATTACAAATGAAGCCAGAAAAGCTGTTGCGAGATTTATAACTAACCAAGGTAATCTTTGCTTAACAGAAAATAAAAATGGTGAATCAATCTCTTCTTCTTCTGAAACTCCCCCTAATTTTAAAATATCCTCAGTATTTTCCTCCTGAATTACATCAATAATGTCATCTACTGTTATAATTCCCAATATATTCTTTTTATGATTAATAACAGGCACTACACGTAAATCGTATTTTGACACAATTCTAGCCACTTCTTCCTGATCTTCCTCAACATAGACATATTTTACATTTTCATCCATTATATTCTCAAGTTTTGTATCTTCTGAAGAAATTAATATATCCCGTAAGTCTGCCTCTCCAACCAGTTCTTTTTTTTCATTTGTAACAAAAATAGTTTCAATCACTTCTGTCTTTGGAGCAATAATTTTCAACTTAGCCATTACATCTTTTATTTCCAGATTTTGCTTAAATGCAATATACTGGGTTGTCATTATTCCTCCAGCCGTGTCTTCCTCATAGCCTAGTAATTCTCGAAATTTATTCGCCTGTGAACGTTTCATCTTATCAAGAATTGATTTACTCTTTTGAATGTCAATATATCCTAAAATATCGACTACGTCATCTGGCGACATATATCCCAAAATATCTATGTCTTCTTCATCTGAAAGCAAATCTATAATTCTCGTTTGCAATTCTTCATCTGCCTGCTCTAAAACACTAGCCTTATTCTCATTGCTCATAAGCTCAAACACTCTTAAAAGTTCATCATCATCCAACTCTTCAAAACTTTCTGCAATATCAATCGAATGATTATCTTCAAAGTATTCTTTCAGCTCTTTCTCTGTTTCAATTTTTTGAATTTCCTCAGCCATTTCTTCAGGCGATACTTCTTCATTTTCTTCAAAATCCTTAACATCCTCTTCAGACATACGGTTTCTAATTTCATCCTTTAATTTCTCCACATCCTGCTGAGTTACTTCCTCTTGAACTGATTCTTTTATGTTAGTGTTATTATTAATGTCAATATCTTGTTTGTCTAAATTTACTTTATTATTTTGATTCATTAATTCCCCCTTTCCATCATTTTTATATTTTTATTTAAATATAATCAGTTATTTCTTAATTTTTCCCTGAAAAATAAGTTACTGCAAGTATTGTTTTCATATCATTTGAAAGTTTTACAATATCCTTCACATCAATCCAAACCACTTTCACATCTTCCCCATTATCTAGCGACTGCTCAAGCGGCTTAATATCATCCGATCTCAATCTCCCACTAAAAAAATATAGATTTTCAGTAGTATACCCAGGCGACACATAAAGCCCTTGCGGCAATTCTTTTACATCCACAATATCCCTTTCCAAATATCCAGTTTCTTCCCGTAATTCCCTAAAAGCTGCTGTCTTAGGATCTTCATCCCCGTCAATCAGCCCAGCACAAACTTCCAAAGTATAATCTTTCGGACCTGGACGGAATTGTTTTACCAATATTGCTTTTTCTCTAGTTTCATTAAATAAAACAAAACAAACCGCATTAGACTTATCTAGATATTCCAAAGTTATCCCAGTTGTTGGGTGTATCATTTTTGCCCCTTTTAAAAATTTAAAACTATTATCCATTTTTATTTATTGTATGATAAAATATCATACACTCCTTTCCTGCAATTTTTTATTTTCCTTACTTTTAAAATTCATAATAGACCTGTTCGATAACTTAAATCTTTTTATTCTTATAAGGGGCAAGGCCCCTTGCTTTAGAACATTTATTTTATTAGATTCTAAATACATAAATTTTAGAACAAGTTTAATTTCAAAAAATACTCTCAATCACATTTAATCCAATTTCCTTTGCAAATTTTCTTGCAATTTCCATTTCCCTATCTTCCATCCTGTTAAAATTGTGCGTATCCGATCCAATTATCGTTCTAACATTATACTGTTTCACAATTTCCCAAAATTCCTTGTACGGATACATATATCTGTCCCAGTCAGGATGTCTTTCAAACGATTTTCTTATCCCATTTGCATTTACTTCAAGCGGTACATCTATTTTTTCTGCGGCTTTAGAAATAATGTGTGCAGCTTTTTCACAACTTTCATCCCAAGTTCGATAATTTACCATGTACAAGTCTGGATGTGCAATATAGTCAAATTTTCGGCTTTCTATTGCTTCTATCATATATTTGGCATAACTTATGACATCTTCACCTGTTTTTATTTTCCAGGAACTATAATTTTTATTATCTCCAGATTTTCTAAAAATATGCAGTCCTAAAACAAGATAATCCAGTTTTTCCCTATATTTATCATATTTTTCAAGAAGCTCTGGAAAATATTCTATTTCCAGTGATTTATAAATTTTAATTTTATCTCCATATTTTTTCTGCGCATCTTCAATTTCCTTTAAATATCCACTAAAGTCCTCTTCTTTCATTCGGTTATCTTCATAATATTCAGGCATTGGAGCGTGATCTGATATTCCAAGCTCGGTGTAGCCTTCCCTAATTGCCACCTTTACATAATCTTCCACATTTCCAACGGCATGTTCACATCGATAATTGTGAGTGTGAAAATTTGTCTTATTCATACGTTTTCCCCATTCTGTATTTTCAAAATTTTTCCTTTCATATATTTTACCAATTATTTGGGAAAAAATAAAGGTTTTAAATAAATTTATTTTGTTTTTAGTGAAAATTTTTGATATAATATAAATAAATTATAAATATTTAAGGAGGAAATTTTTTGATTTCAACAAGTAATTTATCTGTCCAGTTTGGTGGACGAAAACTTTTTGATGAAGTGAATATTAAATTTACAGAGGGGAACTGTTACGGTATTATTGGACCGAACGGAGCTGGAAAATCCACATTTTTAAAAGTTCTAACTGGAGAACTTGACTCTACTTCGGGAGAAGTTATTGTAGAAAAAAATAAAAGACTGTCATTTTTAAAACAGGACCACTTTGCCTATGAAGATGAGGAAGTGCTAAATGTAGTAATGATGGGACACGCAAAATTATATGATATTATGCTGCAAAAAAATGCTTTATACGCAAAAACTGAATTTACAGAAGAAGATGGAAATTTGGCGGCTGAACTTGAAGGAGAATTTGCAGAGCTGGACGGCTGGGAAGCTGAAACAAATGCTGAAAAATTTCTAATTGGATTAGGAATTCCCGCTGAAATGCACCACAAGCTGATGAAAGAATTAACAGAGCCTGAAAAGGTAAAAGTGCTGCTTGCACAGGCTATTTTTGGAAATCCTGATATTCTGTTGCTAGATGAGCCTACAAACGGACTTGACTTGCATGCAGTAAAATGGTTAGAAGATTTTCTAATGGAACTGGAAAATACTACTGTACTTGTCGTTTCACACGATAGACATTTTTTAAACAAAGTTTGTACTCACATTGCCGACATTGATTACGGAAAAATTAAAATGTTCGTTGGGAACTATGATTTCTGGTATGAATCAAATCAATTAATGCAAGAATTAATTAGAAACCAAAATAAAAAAATGGAGCAAAAGAAAAAGGAACTGCAAGACTTTATTGCACGTTTCTCTGCCAACGCCTCAAAATCAAAACAGGCTACTAGCCGTAAAAAGCAACTGGAAAAATTACAATTTGAAGATATGCAGGTTTCCAACAGAAAATATCCATATATTGAGTTCAAGCCTGAGAGGGAAGCTGGAAACAATATGTTAAAAGTTGAGAACTTAACAAAAACTGTTGATGGCGAAAAAATCCTTGACAATATTTCATTTACGATAAATACTGGAGATAAAGTTGTAATTTTGTCAAAAAACGATATAGCCAAAACTACTCTTTTCCAAATTTTAGCTGACGAGCTAGAACCTGATTCTGGAAAGGTTGAATGGGGAGTTACAACTTCACAAAGCTATTTTCCAAAAGATAACTCAGAATATTTTGAGAATGTCGACTTGTCACTAATTGACTGGCTAAGACAATTTTCAGAAGATCAACATGAAGAATATGTACGTGGATTTTTAGGAAGAATGTTATTCTCAGGAGAAGAGGCAAGAAAAAAGGCAAAAGTGCTTTCTGGAGGGGAAAAAGTCCGTTGTATGCTTTCAAAAATGATGCTATCCAATGCAAATGTCCTATTATTAGACAACCCAACAGATCACTTGGATCTTGAAGCAATTACATCGCTTAATAAATCGCTGGAAAGATTTGACGGAACAATTTTATTTACAACACACGACCACGAATTTATTCAGACAATTGCAAATAAAATCATTGAAATTACACCAAAAGGAATTTTGGAAAAAGAAATGGAATATGATGATTATTTGAACGATGAAACTGTTGAAGCAAGACTTAAAGAATTGTATAGTTAGTAACTTTTTATTGTACCTATATTATTTCCCATTTAAACAGCAGACTGGTTATAAATTTCTTTGCAAAGGGTAAGAACCCTTGCTGTTAAATAATATAAAATATAACTTCTCTTTAATTTAATAAAAAAGCAAATATCTAAAAATAGCAGGATTTTTAATTTTTCCTGCCATTTTTTTATTCTCTTATTTCTTTCTTAATTTTTTACTTGCTTTGATAAATTATATAACTCTAAGAATTAAATTTTTTTCCATTTATCAACTTTTGATAGTTAATCAAAAATATCTTACTTTTTAGCTACTTGATTGCTATAAATATAACCGTATTCATTTCCATTATATTTTATGTAATACCAGTCATCATCTGTCTTGCTTATTGCATAAACTATTTGTCCAGTTTTTAATCTAGATTTTATTGTAGATTTTGTTGTTGGCTTTTCTCTTATGTTGCTGTAACCTTCGCTTGAAGTTATAATAAGTTTTCCAACTATTTCCTTTAACTGACTATTATGAATATAACCAGTAAATGTTTTTTTTATATCACTGTTGTAATATGTCACTTTATGCCATTCACCTGATTTTTCATTACTTTCTAGTATATTTCCATTTTTAATAGTTTCAATAACTTTTGAATCAGTACCTGCGGCTTGTCGTATATTAATTGCATTGTCTTTTGATGATGTTATGAAAGTCGCACCCATTGAAATAGCACTAAAAATTACAGATAAAATTGAAACTAAAAATATCTTTTTCATAAAAAATCACTCCTTAAAGGTTAAAATTTTTATTTATATATAATACTTGTTGTTCTCAATAATATTATAACCTATTTTTTTGATTTTGCAAATAAAAACTATAAAAAATATAATATTTTTTAAATTAATTTCAAAAAATAATATAATATAAAATTTACAAATAACTATAAATTTTGTTTTTTAAAAATTTTCTAAAGCAAAAGAATACGGCAACAATTTCTCCAATGAAGTTATTTTATATTTTCCATCTTTATTTGCTAAAATGATAACTGTATCTTTATCCGAAAACTCTTTCATTACTTGCCTGCACGCTCCGCAAGGGCTAATTGGCTCAGGAGTATTTCCTGTTACGACAAGCAGTTTTATTTTTTTCATACCTTCTGTAACTGCTGTTGTAATCGCATTACGCTCTGCACAAAGCGTCAATCCATAAGAGGCATTTTCAACGTTAATCCCCTTATATTTTTTCCCATTATTGTCAATTAGCAATGCTGCGACAGGAAATTTAGAATAAGGAACGTATGCTCTTTCCAATAAGAGATTCGCTTCATCAATATAATTTAATATTTCTTTTTTCTCTTCATCAAAATTTATTAAATTCATCTATTTCACTTCCTATTGTATAAATTTTTTATATATTTTTATTTTAGATCATTGAACGAAAGTTGAACCACATTACTTTTTAGAATCGAACTCAGCTGAACTCCAATAAGCCGTACTTCGTCCTTTTTTTCAAAAAATTCTAAATTTTCAAGAGTTGCCTCATATATTGTATTTACATTATTTGTCGCACTTTTCAAAGTTTTTGAGCGGGTATGTGTTGAAAAATTAGAATATCTAATTTTTATTGTGACTGTTTTGGCAAATTCATTTTTCTCAATAAGTTTATCACTTAGTCTTTTAGACTGTCTCTTTAATTCAGCGTGTAGTACCAAAATATCATTTTCTTCACGATGAAAAGTAATTTCATGACCATAAGACTGTCTTTTCCTATCTATGTTTATCTCAGAAATATGCAGTCCACGAACAGAATTATACAAGTAATCTCCCTTACTTTCCCCAAATCTTCTAATTAATTCATTTCTTTCAATTTCATATAATTGAAAAACTTTTGTTATATTAAACAATTCTAACATTTCTCTAGTTTTTTTTCCAATCCCTGGAATTATTCCCAAATCCTTGTCATAAATATAATCCAAAAAATGATCACGATTTTTAAAAATAAAATAACCATCAGGTTTATCAATATCACTTGCAATTTTGGCACTTATCTTGCTAAAACCAATCCCAACTGAACAAGTTAAACGAGAATTATCATAAATATACCTTTTAAATCTTTTTATAAATCTTTCAATTTTTAAAATCTCTTCCTTCTTACTAAGTTCTACATCTTTATTTCTTATAAATTCTGTAATATCAATATATCCCTCATCAACTGAAGTAAACTCACTTTTTTTTAGAACTTTTTTTATTAATTTCTGTATTCTTCTGCCTTCTTCAAAATAAACACCTTTTCTAAGATTCACAACAATAAGATTTGGACATAACCGTTTAGCCTGAATTGTAGGCATAGCAGATCTTATACCGTATTTTCTAGCTTCATAACTGGCAGTCGTAACAACTCCATATCCTATTGCGATAGGTCTTCCTCGAAGTTCACTATTATCCCGTTGCTCTATTGAGGCAAAAAAGGCATCCATATCATAATGCAAATAAATCTTTTCTTTTTTCATAATTTAAATTTCCTATTTTTTTAATTTATTTTCACGTCTGACTTTAATACTAACTCCTAGTTTATCCTTCTATATAAAATTTTTAGCAGCAAACAATTTTACAAAATAAATAAAAAACTATCCTGAGAATGAAAAATCTTCAGGATAGCTATTACAAAAAGTTATATTATTTAGCTTCTGCAATTTTATCAGCTAATTTTTTCCCAACTTTGAATTTAACTACTTTTTTAGCTTCAATTTTGATTGGAGCACCAGTTGATGGATTTCTTCCTTCTCTAGCTGCTCTTTCTTTTACTTCAAAAGTTCCCCAACCTACAAATTGGATATTTTCACCTTTTACTAAAGATTCTTCTGTTGTTTCTAAAAAAGCATTTACCAATTCTTCAGCTCTTTTTTTAGTTTCTCCAGTTGCTTTTGCATAAGCATCTACAAATTCTTTTTTTGACATTTTATCTCCTCCAAACTTTTTTCATTGTTTATTATATGTTATCACATTTTCAGTATTTGTCAAGGATTTCTTAAAATAAAAAAAATATCTTTTTATGTTTTTTTAATCATTTCTTCTTCTTGAAATCACTTTTATAATTTCATTAACAACAAACGGAACTAATGACAAGCCGATTACCATTCCCCAATGACTTGAATCAATCGCAGTCACTTTAAACATTTGTGCAATACTTGGAATCGAAGTCAAGCCAATTTGTAAAACTATTCCAATAACAATTGACCCAATTAAAAATTTATTCCCAAAAAATCCCACTTCAAAAATAGTTTTTTTACTATTTCTCATTGACAATGAATAAAACAATTGTGAGAATGTAAGAACGATAAATGCCATTGTTCTTCCATAAGTCAGAATCTCTCGTGTTGCTGAATTATTTTCTTTTACAAGCGAAATAGATATATTTCCGCTATGAATAATTCCCAAATAAAATGCGACAAGTGTAAGTATTCCAATCAACACTCCACCGACAATTGATCTCATTCCTGCACCTTCAGAAAAGAAACTTTCCTTCGGATTTCTAGGTTTTCTAGCCATAACTTCCTTATCTCCAGGATCCATTCCAAGTGAAATCGCAGGCAATGTGTCAGTTATCAAGTTTACCCATAAAAGCTGAGTTGCAACTAATGGTATTGCCCAGCCGAATAATGTTGCAATAAATACACACAAAACTTCTCCCAAATTACAAGAAAGTAAAAATATAATTGTTTTTTTAATATTATTAAAAATATTTCTTCCTTCTTCAATCGCATGAATTATCGTAGTAAAATTGTCATCAGTCAAAATCATGTCACTAGCACCTTTAGAAACATCAGTCCCTGTAATTCCCATTGCCACTCCTATATCGGCAAATTTAAGCGACGGTGCATCATTTACTCCATCTCCAGTCATCGAAACGATATTTCCTTGCTCTTTAAACGCTTTTACAATCTTAACTTTATGCTCAGGCGAAACTCTTGCAAACACCCTATATTTATTCACTTCCTTAGCAAATTTATCATCTGGAATCTCATCAATTTCAGCTCCAGTCAAACTTTGACTAATATCTGTCGCAATTCCTAACTCTTTTGCAATTGCAACCGCCGTATTCTTATGATCCCCAGTTATCATAATCGGAGTAATTCCAGCCTTTTTAGCTTCTACAATCGAATCTTTCACTTCAGTTCTAGGCGGATCAATCATTCCAACAATTCCAACTACAACCAGATCTTTTTCCATCTCTTCAGGCGAAATTTGGCTGTCAACATCTTTAAATGCCACTCCAAGCACTCTTAAAGCGTCATCAGACATTTCTTCAGCAACTTTCAATATTTTATTTTTTTCTTCTTCAGTCAATGGTAAAATTTCTCCATTTACAAGAATTTTATTTGCTCTTGTAAGAATGTTGTCAATCGCACCTTTTGTATGAACTCTATATTTCCCACCTTCTTCATTAAGTGTCGACATCAATTTTCTGTCTGAATCAAATGGATTTTCAGAAACCCTTTTATATTTAGCATTCAACGCATTTTTTTCCAGATCAAATTTATTTCCCAATACAATCAGAGCCACTTCTGTTGGATCTCCAATATCCTGTCCATTTTCAACAGATGCATCCGAGCAAAGCACAAACGAACGGATTAACTCAGTTTCATCAGCATTCGCCTTTTGTCCATTCTGACTGGAAATATCCCTTAAATTATCCAGAGTATATGTTTTCAAAACTGTCATCTTATTTTGAGTAAGTGTCCCAGTTTTATCAGAACAAACGATATTTACTGCTCCTAACGTTTCAACAGCAGGTAATTTTCTCACAATTGCATTTTTTTTCGACATAGTCTTTACTCCAAGTGAGAGTACGATTGCAACAATCGCAACAAGCCCTTCAGGAATTGCCGCCACAGCCAAACTTATCGCCGTCATAAACATATCGACCACTCCTCTTCCTTGAATCAATCCTATAACAAAAATGATTCCGCAAATTACCATTGCTCCATAACCTAGAATTTTTCCTAATTCTTCCAGTTTTATCTGAAGTGGAGTCAATGTATTGTTATCTTCATCCAAAATTTGTGCAATTTTACCAATTTCTGTATTCATTCCAGTTTCAACTACAACGCCTTCTCCTCTTCCATAAGTTGCCATAGTTGACATAAAAGCCATATTTTCCTTATCTCCAATAGGTATTTTTGCATCAGCTGTTATAAAGTTGGCATCTTTTTCACTTGGAACAGATTCTCCAGTAAGTGCCGACTCTTCAATTTGTAAATTGGCACTTTCAATAAGTCTAACATCTGCTGGAATAAATCTCCCCGCATCAATTATTAAAATATCTCCCGGTACCAGTTCTTCGGAATTAACTTCAATAACTTCCCCATTTCTTCTAACCAAGCTCTTAGGTGTAGTCATTTGCTGTAACGCTTCCAGCGCCTTTTCCGCTTTAGATTCCTGCACAACTCCAACTATCGCGTTTATAAGGACTACTGCTAAAATTATCAAAGCATCAGCTATCCCATCCTTTCCATGTGCAACAATATTAATCACAGCCGCACCAATTAGCACATAAATAAGCATATCCTGAAGCTGTGCTAAAAACAATTGCAGCAAACTTTTTTTCGGCTTTCCTTTTAATTTATTAGGTCCATATTTGTCCAGGCGATTTTTTACTTCTTCCGTTGAAAGTCCCGTTTCTGAAGAAACATTCAACTCTTTCAAAACATCTTTTGATGATTTAGTAAACCACATATTTTATCCTACCTCTTCTTTCTTAAAATCTTTGTAAATATTATACACTAAAATTCGATTTATTTCACTATAATTTTAAAATTTTTCCATAAAAAAAATTGTCTAATCGTTTCAGCAAAGAAATAACTAGACAATTTATAATTATTACTATTTTGTAGCTTTAAATTCAATTCTTCTGTTTTCAAATCTTCCTTGTTCAGTATCATTCGGAGCGATTGGTTCAGATTCCCCTCTTGATTCTACACCTAAAATTCTTGCAGGGTCTAATCCAAATTCTAACAATTTATCTCTAACTGCTATTGCCCTTCTCATACCTAAAGCCATATTATATGCATCAGAACCTTTAGAATCTGTATGTCCTATAATTGTTAATTTGAAATCATTTTGTTCAGCATAGTCTTTAACATTTCTTAATAATTCAAAGTATTGAGGTTTAACTACTGATTTATCAAAATCAAAGTTCAATCTTCCAGAATCAAATACCCAAACATCATCTTTCTTAGGTTCTGGAACTGGCTCTGGAATCGGTTCTGGAGCTGGTTCTTCTAACTCAAGAGCATTAATTCTAATTGTATTCTCTCTCATTTGAGTAGTTGTCAGCCTTCTTGCCATCAATGGTGAAGCAACTAACAACCCTAATGCAATTATTGTTGTTGTTGTTGATCGTCTACCCATTTTTCAGCCTCTCTTTCTAATGATCTATATTTTTGGCTACCTGGATTTGGTTTATTTTCATCTAAATAATCTTCAATATGATTCAATCTAGTTGTATTATAATCTACTAATTTTGCATTTGTACAAGACAAAGCTCCTAATCCTACTAATATTAATGCTAACTTTTTCATATTTCTAATTTCCTTTCTAATTCATCCAAATTTATTTTTGAAATTTTTTAATCAATTACTATATTACAGTATAACTTTCTAGTTCATTTTCTCTTGGATAGCATCCAATCTTTGTTCCATTTGATCCAACATTTCATTTGTTTTATGGAATTTTTCAATATTGCTATTAATTTGATCTACTCTTTTTCTAATTCTTTGAATTTCTACATCCATCATTTTACTTTCAGACATATTTTTTCTTTGAGCTCTTATTTCTCTTGTTTTTGTTTTTCTTTGTTGAGCTGCTTCTTTAGCTTTTTCTGCTCTTTCTTGTGCCTGTGCCCTAGCAGCTTCAGCCTTTTGACGTGCATCTTCACTTGTAGCTGGTGTTACAGTTTCTTCAACTGGAACTACTATAACTTCTTCTTCTACAACGCCTTTTGCTGCTTCTTTAGCTTGTTGAGCTTGTCTTTGCTTAGCCACTTTGACTAGTCTTTGCACTGCGGCATCAGTATCTTTTTGAGCTGAGAATGATAATTGACTTATTGCCAAAACCATTACCGCTGCTAATCCTAATATTTTTTTCATTGATTTTCCTTTCTAAATATCATTAAATGTTATTTTGGTTTAAATAATTGAATTGGCTTAATTATTTAACTTTTCTTGTTTTTTTAGGACTATTTTTAACACCGTCTCTTCCAAGAACACTATCAAATTCTCCTAATTCTTTTTCTTCTCTCTGCACACTTCTTACTACTCTTTCGTAAAAATCCACTCTAGCTGCTGCTTTAGCTGCATTGTATTCAAGTTTTTCAATTGATGATTTTGGCTTAACTCTTTCTTTTTCTTCAACTACTCCATCTTCATCTATTGTTACTAATTTTTCTGTTGTCATTTCACGCTCTTTTGGAGCTTTTAAACTTTTATAGTAATCTTCTCTAGCTTGTTTTAACGCTTGCTGTGCAGAATCTGCCATCATTGGAACAGATAATGCAGCTACTATCCCACACAATAATATTTTTTTTGCTTTCATCCTTTAATTACCATTCCTTTCATTAATTCATTACTGATAATAATGCATCCAATTCAGCAATTTTTTTCTCTTTTTGTGCTATGCTTTTATTTATATTTTTATAGATAGTTTCAGAATTTTTTAGTATTTTTTTATATTTATCTCTGTGCCATCTTACTTCTGAATCTACTTTTAATTTTTCTGCTAATTTTTCCCTACTTGTTTGTTTTTCTTTCAAATCTTCCAATTCAGCTTCTAATTGAGCTTTTTGCTGAATGTAACTTTGCTTTTGCGCTTCTTCTTTTTTCATCAATTCATTGAATTGGCTTTCAATTGAATTTAAACTGCCTTCTAAACTCTTTTTTTCAGCAGAGAAACCTATTGATGAAACCATCATTATTCCAACTAATAAGAATATTGTTTTTTTCATTTTATTTTCCTCCTATTTTTTATTTGCGTAAAACTCCCGTAATATAAAAGTTACAGGGTTACTGAGCAATAGCTATTTTTATTAGCTAATTGAACTTACCAGTTTTCCCAGTAGTTCCTTAGGTTTGTATATACTTAAAAATGTATTATGTATACATATAAAACTCTAAATGTATAAATGTAATTTTTAGTTATCAAACCAATATGGAACTACTATCAAATCACTTACTTAATCATCACTTGCTTTTATTATACCAAATTATATAAAAAAATACAATTAAATTTTTAAATAAAATATAAAAATTATAACTCTATATAAAAAATTATTTAAATTTAACAAAAAAATTATTTTTTATTCCAATAAATTTAAAGATTTTTTAACTTTTCAAAAATTTCTTCAACTGTTTTAACTTTTTCAAGCTGTTCAACTAATTCTTCTTCAAATGACAATTTTGAAATTTCAGCTAACAGATCTAAATGTTCTTTTTTAGTTCCTTCTGGAGCAGCAATCATAAAAATTAATTTTGAAAGTTCTCCATCCATACTTTCAAAGTCAACTCCTTTGCTAGAAATCCCCATTGCAAGTGAAAGAGACTTTACTAGCGGAGTTCTTGCATGTGGAATTGCGATCCCATCTTGCATTCCTGTTGGTGTCAATTTTTCCCTTTCATTTATTTCTCTCACAAATTCTTCAAGATCTTCTGAATCAATAATTCCACTTTTCACAAACAATTGTGCCATTTCCTTAATAGTTTCGGCTTTTGTTGTTCCCTTTAAATCCAAATTTACTCTTTCAGACACTAAATATTCTAGTATTTTCATATTCTTATGCAGGATAATCCCGCAATCTCCTTTCAAAATTTTTTCTTTAATTTATTTTTTCCTAAAAATTTTCCCATCTTTTCAAAATCTCATCCAAAACTTCATTTTCAGACATCTCTGATAGATTACAAATAATATAGTCTTTTTCTTTTCTAAACCATGTCATCTGTCTTTTTGCATATCTTCTACTTTCTTTTTTTATTTCTTCAATTGCCTCATCCAATTTAATTTTACCATCAAAGTACATAAACAATTCCTTATATCCAATCGAGGATATCTTATAAAGTTTTTCTTTGTATTTATTATATACTTTTTTTGCCTCTGCGACAAGTCCTTTTGCAATCATAATTTCAACTCGCCTATTAATCCTATCATAAAGTTCTTCTCTATTTCGTGTCAAAAATACCTTCAAAAATTCATAATCATTATTTTTTATATTTCTAGTCCTTAGCTCGCTAAATTTACCACCAGTTAAAATGCACACTTCAATAGCCCGAACTAGCCGCAACTTATTGGATAAATCAATTTCCTCATAGGATTCTTTATCTAATTTTTTCAAAATTTCCTGTAATTCATCAAGGTTTTTGTCTTCCAAATTTTTTCTAATTTTTTCATCTTTTGAAGGCAATTTTGCAAATCCATTTGTAATCGACCTTATATAAAGTCCCGTTCCTCCTGTAATAATGATATTCTTCCTGTTTTCACTTTTTTGAGAATTTTCATTCAGAATATTATTTACATCTCTCTCAAAATCTCCCACAGAATAATCTTCACCAGGATCTACAACATCAATCATATAATGCTTTACACCCTGCATTTCTTCATCAGTTATTTTTGCAGTTCCAATATTCAATTCTTTATAAATTTGAGATGCATCCGCCGAGATAATTTCCGCATCAATTTTTTTTGCAATTTTTATTGACAAATCAGTTTTCCCAACTCCAGTAGCACCCGCAATTACAATTCCTTTCACTTTTCCTGCTATTTTATTTACCTCCTGCTATAAGTAGACCACATTTTTTTAATTTTTTCAATATTAAAATTTAAATTATATATTCAAATTCATAACCTGCAATGATTATTACATCCCCTTGCTCAACACCAGCATTTTCAAGTTCTGTTTCCATACCAAGGCTTCTCATTTTTTGCAAGAAATTTATAATTCCCTCTTCTCCAATAAATACATATTTTCTCAATACATCATCCACAATTCTTCCATCAACTTCAAATACATTGTCTGAAACTTTTTTTATAATCCAGTCTTCCTTTTTATTATTTTCTCGAATTAGTTCTTCAACAGAATGAACTTCTTCTAATTCTTCCCTAGGTATTTCCTGAATTAGTTCCCAAGCCTTTGATAAAACAGGCTTCAATCCATCATTTGCAATTACAGAAACTGGATAAACAAATTCTGCTCCATTTTCCTTCACAAATTTTTCAAATTCATCATATTTTTCATCTTCATAGAGCATATCAATTTTATTTGCCACTACAATTTGACGTTTTTTAGACAATTTTTCACTATAATTCTTTAATTCATGATTTATTTTCAGAAAATCTTCCTTAGGATCACGTCCATCAAGCCCTGAAATATCTACAATATGAACAATTAATTTACATCTTTCAATATGTTTTAAAAATCTATCTCCAAGTCCCACTCCTTCGTGAGCTCCTTCAATAAGTCCAGGTACATCTGCAATCACAAAACTTTCCTCATCTCCCATTCTGACAACTCCCAATTTAGGCTTTAATGTTGTAAAATGATAACTTGCGACTTTTGATCTGGCAGCTGAAACTTTATTAATAAAACTGGATTTTCCAACACTTGGATAACCAACAAGTGCCACATCAGCAAGCAGTTTTAATTCTAACTTTATTTTTAATTCTGCACCTTCACGTCCACTTTCTGCTATTCTTGGAGCTTTTTTTACAGATGACTTAAAATGGATGTTTCCACGTCCGCCATCTCCTCCCTTTAAAAATATAACTTTTTCATTTGGATTATCCAAATCAAGTAACAGTTTATTTGTTTCAAAATCCCTAACCATTGTCCCAACTGGAACTTTTATAATTAAATCTTCTCCAGATTTCCCAGTAGAACGTGCCGCAGCACCTTTTGTCCCATCCTGTGCCTTAAATTTTTTACTGCTTTTAAAATCCACAAGCGTATTAATATTTGGATCGGCGATAAACACAATATCTCCACCTTTTCCGCCATCTCCACCGTCAGGCCCTCCAAACTGGACAAATTTTTCTCTCCTGAATGTAGCAGCTCCATCTCCACCTTTTCCAGAAATTACTGTAATTACACTTTCATCTATAAACATCTCATCATCCTTTTCTTTTTTAAACTTCTTTTTTTATTTGTTTAATGCTAAACATTAACTCAAAACAAGCTATTTACTTTTAGTTCTGCTTGATGCTGCCGCCTTCTTCTCTTTCCTATAATTCCAAGGTTCTGTATATCCTTTTCTAGAAAAAAGTCCCAATTTTTTCTGTTTCGCATTTTCTTGATATTCTTCAAATTGTGCATCTTTTTTGGCATATTCTTGATACCACCAGGCATTTCCCGTTTTTACCATTTCTTCATTGACATTTTTACCATCCGCATAAATAATAGCAACTGTTCTGCCATATCTATCCTTATTCTTCACTTCCACGCTCAAATTTTTTCCAGTCACTAATTTTTCAAGTGCCTGTCTACTTTCAGATCCATAATCCTGAGTCTTTTCAGGTGCATCCATTCCATACATCCTAATTCTCAATATTTCTCCAACAAATTTCCCGTTCTCAACCTTTTGAATATTAATCGTATCTCCATCACTAACTTTCAACACTTGATAGCCATCTAAAATTTCGGGTTCAACCTCTCTTTTTTCTTTAGATTTTCTAGTTTTAGAACTTTTTTTGTCACTATTTTGGGAAGTTTTTACATTCTTGGATTTTTTAGTAATTTTTTCAGCATCTTTTCTGCCTTTGTTAAACATTCCAAAAAGCATAACCGCAGCAATTATAATTATTGCAACAATTAAAACTATTTGAGATTTCCCTTCATCAATTTTTTTTGCCATTTTTCTCCTACTTTTTTACTATTTTTCAAGTGCTTGTTTAAAATCTTCAATCAAGTCATCAATATTTTCAAATCCAGCTGCAACTCTAATCAATGAATGTGTAAATCCTCTAGCTTCCTTTTCTTCTTCAGGCATTTCAGCGTGAGTTATTGTACTTGGATGGGTTACCAATGTTTCAGCTCCGCCAAGGCTTGCCGCAAATAATGCCACATTTAAACTTTCAAAAAATGTTTTTACTTTTGAATCATCTTTTAAAGTAAATGAAAATACTGAACCTCCACCTGTTGCCTGACTTTCATGAATTTTTTTACCTTTATTTGTATCTAAAGTCGGATAGTAAATTTTATCAACTGCATCGTGCTTTTGGAAAAATTCTATAAGTTTTTTTGCATTTTCCTGTGCCGCTTCCACCCTTAATTTTAATGTTTTCAAACTTCTCATCAGAAGCCAGCTGTCAAACGGCGAAATCAAAGCACCAGCCGCAACTTGCGAAAATTTAATCTTTTCTGCAAGCTCCTCATTATTCGTAATAGCAACTCCAGCCAGTAAGTCATGATGTCCAGATAAAAACTTAGTCGCACTATGAACTACAATGTCAATTCCAAAATCAAGCGGCTTTTGCAAATATGGTGTCATAAACGTATTATCTGCAATAGTTATAAGATTATGCTCCTTCGCCAGTTTTACAACTCCTTTTATGTCAGTTACATCAAGTAGCGGATTTGACGGTGTTTCAATAAAAATTGCTTTTGTATTAGGTTTTAAAGCTTTTCTTATATTTTCTAAATCAGTTGTATCAACAAATGTAGATTCTATTCCAAATCTTGAGTAAATGTCATGTAAAATTCTATAAGTCCCGCCATAAATATCTTGTCCCAAAATAATGTGATCTCCAGCCGAAAACATTGTAAATACAGATGTTGTAGTTGCCATTCCAGATGAAAAGGCATAGGCATATTTTCCGTTTTCAAGAGCCGCAAGAATTTCCTCCAGTTCATTTCTTGTAGGTGCTGAAACTCTAGAATATTCAAATTCCTGTATCACTCCAAATTCTGCAACAGGAAAAGTAGAAGCAAAATTAACATTTGTTCCCCATAATTCCTTCTTTTTCCCTTTTCTTACCCCATGTATTGTTTTTGTTTCAAATTTCATAATTTATCAGCTCACTTTCTTTTTTTATTTATTTTTTAAACTTTAAATTTTACAATAGTTCATGCGGAATTTTTATTATCTTCTCATAAGCAACACGCTTTGCCCCTAAATCAGGCTCTCTATCCAAATAAATTAATCCACAAAAACTAAATCCATTTTTTTCAAGAAGCCTTTTCATTGGCTCATTATTTTCATGTGTATCCGCCTTCAGACTAAGTATCCTATTCTCAACACAAACTTCTTCAGAAAATTCCAGTATTTTTGTTGCAATCCCCTTATTTTTCATATCAAAATCAACTGCCAGCCTATGAATTACCATATAATCATCATCTGTTATCCATTTTCCTTCAATCTTAGAATACGGCTCTTCCTTTTCAGGTGATAAAACAACCGTTCCTAAAATTTTTGTAAAGTTTTCTGATTTTAAATCATTTCTATTTCCTTCAATATCTTCAAGGACATAACTAATTCCCAATTTTACATCACTTTCAATAGATTTTCTATCAGGATATCCTTTTTGCCATTGATCTAACCCAAGTTTCCTTAGTTCGACTTTTGCTTTTTCGATGATTTCTAAAATTCTGTCTACATCATCAAAAGTTGATTTTCTAAAATTCACAAAAATTCCTCCCTTTCATAAAATTTAAATAATCATTTAAAAAAATTCTTTAGAATTTTATTAACACAGTAACCTTCTATTTTGGGGCAAGAGAACTTAACCCCTAGATAGCAATGGTACTCAAATTTTATAATTTTTTATTCTTATATTTGCCAGTCAATTTCCTCTTTCCCTAGTTCTTTCAAAATACCATTAGCTTTCTTAAAGTGTCCACAGCCAAAAAATCCACGGTTTGCAGATAATGGGCTTGGATGAACACTTTCCAGAATATAGTGTCTATTTGTGTCAATAAAGGCTTTCTTACTTTTGGCATTATTTCCCCAAAGTATGAAAATTATTGGCTCTTCACGTTCATTCAAATATTTTATTACATTATCTGTAAAAATTTCCCATCCTATTTTTGAATGTGAGTTGGCATTTCCAGCAACTACAGTAAGTGCTGTATTTAAAAGCAGGACTCCCTGTTCTGCCCATTTTTCAAGAAATCCATTTTTACTCATTTTATAGCCAAATTCATTTTCAATTTCCTTATAAATATTTTTTAGGGAAGGTGGCAAGGAAACTCCCTGCTTTACAGAAAATGCCAGTCCATGTGCCTGATTTTCGCCATGATATGGATCCTGCCCCAAAATTACAACTTTGCAGTCCTTATAGCTTGTCAGTTTGAATGCAGAAAAAATTTCATATTTATCTGGATAAATTGTTTTTGTCTTGTATTCTTTTATCAAAAATTTTCTCAAGTTTAAATAATAATCCTTTTCAAATTCCTTTTCTTTTTCAAAAATTTCATCCCAGTCATTTCCAATATTAACCATTTTCCAATTATTCCTTTCCTTGAAATTTAAATTCTATTTCATAATCGAACTTTTTTAATTTACAAAAGGATTATAAAATCTTCCATTATTTATTTTTATAAGTACAATTGAAGCAATTACGAATATTGCTGTTACAAAAATTGCTATAACATCTGGCATTTTCATTTTTCTTGCCTGATACCATGTTCGCTTTTTTCCTTTTCCAAATCCTCTTAAAATCATTGCATTGCTTATGATATCTATTTTTTCAATGCTTGAAAATATTAAAGGCATTAATGTATAGGATATGTTTTTTATTCTTGTTATTAATTTTACATTTTTGGAAATATCTATTCCTTTTGCCTGCTGTGCCTTGCTAATGGTAATAAAATCCTCCTGCACCGTTGGAATATATCTAAGTGCAATCGAAACTGCATAAGAAAATTTATACGGTACGCCTATCCTGTTTAATGAAGATGCAAACTCGCTTGGATTTGTTGTAATTATAAACAGCAAAGCGACAGGAATAACTGAAAAATACTTGATAAATATATTAAATTCATAAAACAGCTGTTCCTTCGTTATTACATAATTTCCAAAAATTTTGAAAATATCATGCCTTGTTCCATAAATTTTCGTTCCTTCAAGAGGAGAGAATAAAAAAATCATAATTAAATTTAACATAAGAAAAATAGTAATTAGATAAAATACAATTTTTATTTCATTAAACTTTATTTTGGAAATTCTGAAAAGTACAAATCCTAAAAATGTCAAAGCTAAAAGAAGCCTCGTATCATAAGTAAACATAATTGCAACAGTCCATAGTATAAAACAAATCAGTTTTGCCGCTCCATTTAGTCTATGAATCACAGAATCCTTTTCAATATACTCCAGTAAAAATGTACCTGCCATCTAATCACCTGCCCTTTTTTGCTCTTTTTCATAATGCACAAATGTTTTTATAAGCTCTTCGGAATTTATCCCAGCCTTTTCTGCCACATAATGAAGTGAAGTTTCCTTCAAATTTGCCTGTTCCAACACATTCCTATCTGCCAAAATCTGTGCTGGATTTCCTGATTTTATAATTTTTCCTTCATTAAAAACGTATGCCTTGTCAGTATACTCTAGCATCAAATGCATATCATGCGTTATAAATAAAATTGTAATCCCTAATTCATTCAGCTGTTTCAAAAATTCCATTATTTCCCTGTAATGAAATAAATCCTGCCCTGCTGTCGGCTCATCTACTATTATCATCTCAGGCTGTAACACAAGGACAGACGCTATTGTAACCCTTTTTTTCTGTCCATAGCTAAGTGCTTTTATAGGCCATTTCCTAAACGGCTTTAATTTACATATTTCTAAAATCTCAATAACTCTTTTTTCTATTTCATCTTCTGAAACTCCTCTAGTTTTTAGTCCTAATGCAACTTCATCAAAAACTGTAACTTTTGAAATCATTGCATTCGGATTTTGCAGTACAAAACCTATTTTCTCAGCTCTTTTTGTTATATTTTCATCACTTATATCCAAATTTTTATAATAAATCTTTCCTTCGTCCTGCTTTTCAAATCCTGCAATAACCTTTGACAGCGTAGATTTTCCCGCTCCATTTGAACCAACTATGCTTATCATTTCACCTTTTTTTACATCTATATCTATGTTTTTTAATATTTTTCTTTTCTCATTGTATGAAAATGAAATATTTTCCAATTTTAATAATATTTCTTCAGATTTTTCCCTTGCTTTCGGGGAATTATATTTTATCCAGTTTAAAATACTGTCTCTTGTTTCAGAAAAATCAATCTTCTCAATATTAGAAATACTGCTATATTTCTCAAGGTTGGCATTACTGTATTTTAGCAAGGAAATATACAAAGGCTCTCTTATGTTCATACTGCTTAGCAAATTTCCAGTTAAAATATTGTCTGGCATATCATCAGCAACAATTCTGCCTTCATTCACAACAATAATCCTGTCAATTCTCCTATGCAGTACATCTTCAAGCCTATGCTCTATAATTATTGTAGTTAGTTTTTTATTATTATGAAGTTCATCTATCAGTTCAATAGCGTATTTTCCGCTCAAAGGATCAAGATTTGCAAGCGGTTCATCATAAAGAACAATGTTGGTATTGTCCACCATTATTCCAGCGAGTGAAACTTTCTGCTTTTGTCCACCAGATAAATCATGTGGCTTCAAGTCAAGCAATGTTTCAATTTTTACAAATTTTGCAATTTCCTTTACCTTCTCTTTCATAACTTGCGTTTCAACTTCATCATTTTCCAGAGCAAACGCTATATCCTCTGCAACAGTAAGTCCCACAAACTGTGCATCCGAATCCTGAAGAACAGTTCCCACATATTTAGAATGTTCAAACACTTCCTTACACTTTTTCCCATAAATCTCAAACTTTCCTGTTATTTCTCCCTTGTAAAAATAAGGAACAAGTCCATTTATACAATGTCCCAAAGTACTTTTCCCCGAGCCTGACGGACCTATTATAACGACTTTCTCCCCTTCGTAAATTTTCAAATTTATATTATGTAATGTCGGTTCCGACTGACTTTCATACCTAAATGTAAAATTTTCAAAATTTATAGCAACTTTTCTATTTTCGTCCAAATTCTCCTCCTTTCGAGTTAAGAATATATTTTTATTTAAATTTATTCAGTAATCTAAATTGTAAATTCTTTATTTTATAAAGATTAAACAAAATACCCGCCTAATCTTCTCATAGCTACCTAAAGCTACTTGAAAAATGCGGGTTATTTGAATTATTCCTGTTTCAAGCTTCCTTTGCTTACTATTGTTTTTGAAAATGCGAATATTAAAATTGTACCTAAAATTGCTACAACTATCATATTTCCAAGTGCCGCTGTAACTCCTTGTGCAAATGCTTTTGCTTGGGGTTCCTTATATATTGCAATATCAATAATTGGAGCTAGAACTACCCAGCTTATCAAACTTATAATTACTTCTCCCACTATAAATTTTACAATTTTTGCTCCATTAAAATTCTCGATTTTAACAATTTTTCCTAAAAATCCAGTTGCCAGTCCAAAAAATGCCGCTGCTGCAACCCAACTGAACCACACACTTCCATATCCCGAAATATCATTAAGCGTATGCCCAATAAATCCAATCCCCAGACCAACTGCAGGGCCATATATAAATGCCATCAACGCTACAAAAGCAAATGTCACTTGCAGTGTCGTATTAGGAATTGGTGTCGGAATTGCTACAAATCTTGATAATACAATATAAATCGCTGCACCGATTCCCATTGCTACCACTTTTTTAATTGTTGTTGCTTCCATTAGTCTCACCTCTTTTAAAATTTTCAAAAGTTTAAATACATTATATACTAATATCACTTTTTTCTCAACTAAAAATAACAATACTTTTTCATAAATTTTATTAAATTATATCTAATCTCTAAACTGGATATTTATCGCTTCTTTCTCAATTTCAAGATGTTTCGTTTCTACCCGTGCATTTTCAAAAATCCTTTTTGAAGCTTTTGTCGAATCAAGCGACTTGTGTTTATCTGAAAAATATATCACCTTCTTTATCCCCGCCTGAACAATCGCCTTTGCACATTCATTGCAAGGAAAATGTGTCACGTAAATAGTGCAGTTTTTAAGAGATTTTATACTATTTAAAATTGCATTTAACTCAGCATGGACAACATAAGGATACTTCGTTTCCAAAAAATCCCCTTCCCGTTCCCAAGGCATCTCATCATCTGAACTCCCGTGCGGAAATCCGTTATAACCAATTCCAATAATCTTTTTATCCTCATCAGTAATACAAGCTCCAACTTGTGTAGACGGGTCTTTGCTTCTCATTCCAGACAAAAATGCAATTCCCATAAAATATTCATCCCATGATAAATAGTTATCTCTTTTAGACATTCTTCATACCTCACTTTCTAAAATATGCAATGTTTCTCAATTACTTAACAACCACTTTCTTCTTAACATCCAAAAACTCTATCTCCAGCTTATCTTCCTTACTAAGTTCAATCCCTCTCTTAACAATCTTCCCATTTTTTCTAGTTATTGTATATCCCTGTTTCAAAATATCACTTACTGAATATTTTGAAAGTCGAGCTTTTTTGTATTTCAGTTCATTTTTTCGATTCTCAAAAAATTCCAGCATTATCTGATTTAATTCAGCGGATTTTTTCTTCAAATTTTCTTTTTCACTTAAAATTATTTTTTGTAAATTAATTCTATCAAATCTCTGTTTTCGGTAATCCAGCTGTTCTCTTGATTTTTGTACAATCCTTCTAAGTTCTCTTGATAATTTCTGTTCTTTTTCCATCAAGTCAAATTTTTTATTATCCAGAATATTTCCAAAATTCTTTATATAATAGTTATTTTTTCTGTATTCCAGCTCTTTTTTCATCATTGTGACTCTATTTAAAAGTAATTTGCTCAAAAGATTCTTTTTACTTTCCAGTTTATCTGTCAATTTTTCTTTTTCAGGAATCAAGATTTCTGCTGCCTGAGTTGGTGTAGCCGCCCGTTTATCAGCGACTAAGTCCGAAAGAAGATTGTCTATTTCATGTCCTACCGCTGAAATTACAGGAATCTCAGACTTATAAATGGCTTCTATCACAGCTTCCTCATTAAATGCCCACAAATCCTCAATGCTTCCTCCACCACGTCCAACAATAAGCGTGTCTATTTCAAGCTGTTTCTCTCCATTCATTCTATTAAAAAACTCAATCCCTGCTGAAACTTCACGTGCTGCCCCCTCTCCTTGAACTTTTGCTGGATAAAGGTAAATATTTACATTTGGAAATCTTTTGTGTGTCGTATTTATAATATCTCTGATTGCTGCTCCTGTATCAGCCGTTACAACACCAATATTTATAGGTAATTTGGGTAACTGTTTTTTTATTTCATCAGAAAAATATCCCTTTTCAAAGTACAACTTTTTAAGCATTTCCATTTTCTCATAAAGCAGCCCAAGAGAATTACTTTTTTCAAGAAAATCCGCTACAATCTGATAACTTCCATTTGCTTCATAAAGCGTGACGCTACCCCGAATTTTTACTAAATCCCCTTCTTTTAAGTCCTCAGGCACTCCTCTATATTTATAACGAAAAATAGCACATTTTACACTTGCACTTGCATCTTTTAACGTAAAATACAAATGTCCCGAACGATAATATGTAATATTAGAAAGTTCCCCTTCAATAAAAATGTTCTTAAAAGTATTTGTCCCCTCCAAAAACATTTTAACTTCCCTATTTATATCACTTACGGAAAATACTGTCTGTTCCATAATTTCACCCATTTCTTACATTTTTTTGTTCTTTAATAATAACATATTTCATCTCTTTTCTCAACTACAAAAAAATTGCCTTATTTTCAAAGACAATTTTTATTATTAACAATTTATTTAGATAATGGTTTTTCAGGATATAATCCCAATTCACCTGGTGTAGGTTCTCCTTTTACATCTCCTACAAACAATCTTATTTGAGCTTTAAAGCTTTCTACTCCAGCTCTATCCATCATAAAGTTTTCAAATTCCTTCATATTTGAATTTTTATATTCCCATATCTGTTTATACCAGAATAATACAGCAGCAGCAGCATTTGGATATAAAATTATTTTTATCCTTGTTTTTCTATATATACCTGAACTCATTTAAAATTAAACTATTAAAAATTATATAAGCTCAGTGTTTGAGTAAAATAGTCATAGCTTTTGAGTTCCGTTTTTAAATAGTTTAATGTCATTCTTCCTCTACTACAACCTCCACATCCTTTTTCCTAAATCCCATCCCAATTTTCACAATTTCTTTATAACCTTCATATTTTAACCCTTCAAAATAATTCCTGTCATCTATTTGCTTCAAGGCGCTTTTTGCAGTTCTTTTCAAATTTTTTCTATCTTTTCTTAAATTCAAATATAAATGCTTTTTTATTTTTATCTTTTGGCTTCAATACCAAATCAGGGATTCCATCTCCACTTTCTACATTTGATCTTACAAAATAATTTTCTGATATTATCGAAACTAGCCCAATTACAAACAGATGATAAGAATTTTCCTCCTTCAAGTTCCTAAAACTTATCGTATTTTTTAAAAGTTCCCTTATTTCCAATCTAAATTTTTCATAATTTCCATTAATCAAATACTCTCAAAGTCCATAAAATTTCTAATGTCCCCGATAAGTCCTATACAAAAATCTGATTCTGAAAAAATCAAACAGTTCCTCATTTGGAATTTTTAAATCATACACATTTTTAACTACTTTTTTATCAACGGAGTTCAAATGAAAAAAATTAAAAGAATAAAAAAGAACAGTAAAATTTCATTACTGCTCTCTTTTTTCAAATTTTTCTTTCTTAAACTAGAAGAATATTAGTAAATAGCTCTAAATCCAATTCCACCTCTTACATTGTTACCTTTAGTATCGTATCCAGCATTTACCGTAACACCAAATCTTGTGTTATCTACTCCGATATTTAAATCAAACTTACCGTTTCCACGTCTGTCTTCTTTTTCTTTCTCCAAGTTATACCATCCAGCAGTTGTATATCCTACTCTTGCTTGATTTCCTTCTTGAAGTTTTCCAATTTCGTTTTCGTAAGCTGCTGTTAACCCTACTGTCAAGTTTGTTTTTACTGCAAGTGGCTGAACGTATTTAAATTCCATTCCAACTTCAGGTTTTACTGAGAAGTAGTCGTTTCCTTTAACTTCTAATCTCATTTGTCCTGTTTTCTCTTTTATCTCATTAAATTTGCCATATTCCATTTTTAATGCTCCGTATGGACGTAAATGTGTTCTTTCACTCATTCTTATGTCATAGCCTATCTCATTTTTAATAGCCGCTCCATAAGAATGGTAAGTTGATTTAGCCTCAAAAGTATCGTCAACTACCCAGAATCTACGTTTCATATTATTAACTCCAGCAAATACATCTCCTGAAATTGTCCATTGCAATGCACCATTATAATCCCCTTTAGGTGACAATGTTTTAAATACTCCAAGTTTTACCATTGTTTGATCTTCTGTTGAATGTCCAATATCTTTAAACTTGAATCTATTTGTTACAGCTCCTGCATACCATCCAATTGAATTACCCATTCTAACTTTTTCATCTTCATGAACATAAGCTACACCGTAGGCATTGCTTCTATAATCAATAATTCCTGCTGTATCAGTGCTGTACTCATCTCTCGTACCAAATGCTTTAATCTTGTTATTTTGTTTAGAAGGATTTCTCCATTCGTCTCTTAAATATCTAAATTCTTTATCCAATGTATTTCCAGTTGCATTGATTCTTTGCTGAGTATTTGCATATTGGTGTCCTTTCATTTCATCCACAGCCTGTGTGAAGATATGAGTTTCACCTTTACCAAGTCCATTAAGTTTGTCAAAGATTAATCTTTCTCTTGATCCTAGAGGTTCAACACCGTATCTTTGTTCCAATCCATCAAGGAAATTGTATGTATTTTCATCTTTTACACTTGCAAAGAATGTATAAGGTATCTTTATCATATACAATGTTTCAATTGGTTTACTTGTTCCTTGTAAAGGCTGTGCAAGCCAAGTAAGTCCTGCTGAATTAATATTTAATGTTGTTCCTGTTGTAGTCAATGAAGATATAGCATCATTATATGGTTTCAAAATATTTTCACCAATTTCAATTGCTTTTGCGTCAGTATATTTAGCTGCTTCTGTACCAATAATAAGATTAATATTTTCAAGTCCAACTAAGTTACTTAATCCTTGAATAGGATTTGTATAGTTTACTCCTGAAGTATCAACATACATTCCAACTTCCGTTACTTGAGCGTTTGAAACTGTATTTGCATACAATGGCAATGATAAATCAAGTGTTGTCGAACCTGCTGTTACATATGCAGGTGTTGGACTTGCTATATTTGTATCTACTCCTGTAAGTGTTACTTCTCTATCATTAATTGTTAATCTTGGTGCTTTTGGAGGATTTTGAATTAATAGTTTCCCTTTTGGCGTTACAATATACTTCTGATCGGTAGAAGTCGCAGAATACACAGCCGCTTTTGTTCCACTTACTGTTCCTGTACCAGCTGTTGGCTCATTCTTTTGACTTAATGCTGACAATGCATCTTGGTATATTCCTATTCCTCCAGGAGAAGTAATCGAGATAGTACCGTAGTTCTTAATATATCCACCATTTACTGTCGCAACTCCTTTAATTCCTGAAGCTGTTCCAGTAGATTTAATAGTTCCATAGTTTACCCCTTCAGCTCCTTGGTCAATATACATACCAGTTGCATTTTTACCAGAAATATCAATTGTACCGTGATTGATAGCTTTTGAACCTGCTCCTACAGCGTACATACCTATTGAATTATCTTTACCTACATTAATAGTTCCTCTATTTTCAATAAGCCCTTCGTTTGAAATCGCTCCAGTTGTTTCATTGTAGTATCCTGTTGCCATACCAATACCATATTCTTTAGCAACCAAGTCAGTTCCACCAACTGTTATTGTTCCATAGTTAGTTGCACCTAATCCAGCTAAGCTTCTTCCTGTCGAATAAATACCAACATTCCCATTTCCACCAGTTAAATCAATATTTCCATAATTTTCTGTTTTTCCAGCAGTATACAGTCCGTATGATTTTCCACCAGTAGTTGTAATATCAGTATTACTGTAAACATATCCGTTTTTATCATTTGAATAAGCATAAACTGAATCTGGTCCAAGTGAAGCTGTTAATTTATTTGTTGCTGTACCAAGCAATAAATCAGTTCCTGTCGTAGAATCTACAACATAACCAAACGCATTTGTTCCAACAGTCATATTAGTTCCTGTATTTTTAACTGTTGTTTTCAAAGGATTTGTAGCATCATCTGCAATAAATACCCCTACTGCCTGGTTATTACCAACATTAATTGTTCCACCTCGTAAATCTACTGTTGAAGCTGTAATTGTTCTATTATCAGATGAACCAGTTGCAAAAATACCTACCCCATCTTCTCCAACATTAATCGTTCCATTTGACATAGTTACATCATTTGAGGCTCCATAAATACCATAAGATTTCTTACCAATATTTAAAGTTCCAGATGTTTCTATTGTTGTATCAGCATCATTTGTAAACATACCAATTATTGGTGTAACTCCTGTTGTATCAGCAAGTTCAAGTGTTCCTTTATTTATAAGAGTGGAACTTAATCTATCTGTCGGCGCTGTCATTGCCGCACCTGTGGCATAAGTTCCATACATTGCCACACCTTCTTGCCCGCTTATTGTAATTTTACCTGTTGTGTCATTTGTAATTTCTCCACCTTCGGTAATCATACCAATAGCATTTTTACCTGACATTGTAATTTCACCTTTATTTGAAGATAGAGTGTAACCATTCCCTATTCTAGCATAATCTGTATTTGTTCCAGTGGCATTCAAACTATTATTTTTAGTATAAATTCCTAAAGCATTTTCTCCATCAAGTGTAATTTTACCATTATTTGTAACATCTACATAACCAAGTTTAGTTGCAAACACTGCTGGACCTGCTGTTCCAAACTTCTCATAGACAACATTACCAGCACTGTCTATTCTATAAGAAAGCCCAAGAATACCAATACTGTCTTTACCACCAACTTCAATAGTTCCATTAGTTTTATTATCCACTTGTGTTCCATTTGTAGCATAAAGTCCTACTGCAAAATCATTTGGTGTTGTCTTTTCAACTTCAATTTTTCCATCATTAGAAATAGTTCCATAGTTTACATACGCACCTACTCCACCATTTCCGCTATCTGTTCTATCTACAGTAATTGTAGCACCATTTGCAACATTTACTCCTGTTGTAGCTCTGCTTGTAGATTTTCCACTCGCACTTATATCAAGCCCAACTGGCACGTTTAAGTCAGGATTTATTGAATTAAGTTCTGTTGTATTTAAATGAGCTTTTACAGTATTTCCTGAAAGTACGTTTATATTTGAATTTTGCAATTGAATTCTTCTTGTGAAAATATAACTATCTGATGGTGTAGCTCCTCCTGTAGTATCTCCTTTATCAATATTACTGTCAACATCTACTGTTATTCCATCAAATACAGTATATTTATATCCATCATAAGTTGTTGTACCTTCTACATTAGTAATTTTTGTTATTGGTATATATGTTCCTATTGTATTAGCTGCATTACCATTAATGTATGAACCATTTGTATTAAATTTAGTTACTCCTGTTAAATTTGCTACAATTACATCATTTGAAAATACATTAATTTTTGTGTCTGTCAAAGTAATTGGCTGTGTTGCTGCTGTTACATCTCTTGAATATCCAGTTGAACTTCCTCTTAATGTTAAAGTTCCGTAAGATAAATCAATTTCTCCACCTTCAGATGAAAATAATGCGTATCCTTTACCATCGTATTCTACTGTACCTCCTGCATTAGTAGCAGTTCCTGATAAATCAATTCTAGAATTTACAGCAGGTGTTGCTCCAGATTTTCCTACTGAGGCAATCGCAGTCCCACCATTTACAACTTTAATATTGTTATTTTTAGCACTAATTTGTGCTCCTTTTCCAGCATATAATCCAAATCCTGTATAACTACCCGTTCCAGTTGCTGCTTTTGTTGTAGGATCAATAGTTACAATTTCTGTTCCTGTTATTGTAATATTAGGATTTGCTGGAGTGACAGGTGTTGTCGCTGGTGCAATGGTCGGCATATCAATATTTACTGATGTTTGTTCTCCAGTTGCATAAACAGCTCCTGCACTTTCTCCACCTGCTATTGTTGGATTTGCTGAAACTGTTGCTCCTTTAATAGTAATACCATCTGTTACTTTTACTACAGAACCTACCACTGAATTTCCTGAAACCCCGTCATCCGCTGCATAAATAGCAACCGAATTTTGAGTATTATTTGATTCTATTTTTCTTACTATTACAGTTTCATTAACTCCTGAAGGACGAGTTGAACCTTTAGCATAAATTGCCAAGTTTCCTTTTCCACCCTCTAACTTAACATCCCCTGTTGATTTTACAGCTCCCGCTGGATTAACTGTCACTCCACCAGATGTCGTATATTTGTCTACAACATAAATTCCTATATTGCTATTTCCACCTTTAAGTTCTATATTTCCTCCACCTAAATCAAGTAAAACATTTGCATTTGGCATTACCCCAACATTAGATTCTGTTTTATCAAAGATTTCGATTTGATGGCTTGTCAAATTAATTGCAGAATTTGAAAGAATACCAAAACTATTTCTAATATATTCAGGATGTTTATTTAACTCAGGATCTGAATTATAAGGATTAAGTAATGAATCTGTAGGGTTTACATCATGATTCATAGCAGCAGTAATCACTACACCGTTCGTTTCTGCACCAGTTGCTGTAGGTATAGTAGTTGTTTTATTTGTTACAAAATTTTGATTTCCTACCCCTGCTGCTCCTATATTAATTGCAAGATTTCCTTCTGTTTTTGAATATTGATTTTGTCCACTTGCACTGCTTTCATAATAACCAACACTTGAATCACCATAAATAGTTAATGGTTTATATTGATATGGAGTTCCCGGCGTTTTATCATTTGGCTTATTATCTGCTACATTAAAAGTAAATCCTTCTTCTACAAATTGTAAATCTGTTCTTGTAGGATATAGGAAAAATGTTCCTACACTACCTTCAGCATATAAATTAATAGATCCTCTATTGACTAAACTAACAGGCAGATTATTTCCAACTCTATCACCGTTCATTATCCAAGTTCCACCATTTCCTGCGGCATTTAAAAAATATGCAGATTTATTAGTCCATACATCTATTTTTCCTGTACTTCCGTTATAAGAAATAGCATGATGTCTTTCTTTATCTCTGTCGTTACTATCATTTGATAAACTAAAAACAGCATTTTGAGTTTCCGTATAGTTTGTCCCATCAAAATGTGGTTGGATTAATATTTCACCAGTATTTATTGCAACTGATTTTGAATCTTCTGCATTATTATGATCATAATTATTAGTAACCGCATTATTTCTTCCTTCCATAACTATTCTACCACTATTTATCCAAGCAAATAATCCTGAACCAGAAGTAGTTTGTTTATTATTTTGAATAACTGTTCCATTTACATTATTCACCACATCATTATAAGCACCTAAAACTGCCGCTTGAGTTGAACCGTTAGTTACTGTTGAATCCCAAGTTGCATCTGAAGTTGCTGAAGTTAAACCTGCCACTGCAGCTGTTCCGTTTGCAGTATGTACATGGTGATCCATATGTACAAATTCTCTAACAGCTGGATTTCCTGAATATGTAAAACTATTAGTATTTGTAAGAAGGTTTTTTGTATTTGTCAAACCTGTTCCAGAAACAAGTTTTTGAAATCCCAAATAACTTCCTGTTGTGCCATTTCCTGTTTCTCCATTCCAAGGTGCTGATGTTATATCACCACCACTACTAAGAGATCCCCATGGCGATGTCCCACTGTATTGATTGTACTCATAGTCCATTGTACCATTAGATTTTCTAATAATATTAAAATTACCCTTTCCTGAAGCAACACTTTCAATTGCACCGTTACTTCTATTTTTTTGAAAAGCTGTACGTGAAGAACTATTTCCATTTGATTCTCCTGTTAAATTGAAACTAAATGAACCAATACTTGGAGCTTTTGGAGCACTCGGAGCTAATGGATCATTCACCGTTCTAGGCTCAAACGACGGTAAACTTGCAATCGCCACATTTTTTTGAATATTTGGATTAGTTTTTGTTATTGATTTTGGTGTGATTGAAGCACTTATAGGAATTGCTGCATTTGGCTCGTAGGCAAATCCTAATGTTGTTGTGTTATTCGCATTTTTTTCGTTTATTGGTTTTGCGATATATTTGTTTAAAGTCTGATCTCTTTTGTAAATGATGTTGTCAATTTTATTTCCTTTACCTTTGAAAGTTCCATGCCAGTCATTATAAAAATAATTCATTCCATATTGCCAGCTGCTCCAAGGTGATTTTGTTACATGATCTCCTTGTTCCATTAACTGAGTCAGTTCTAAATTCGTATCTTTAATTAATTTATTGTTTTCCTTTCTAGCCCTTTTAAAATTTGTACGAATTTGAGCAATTGAAGTGTTTATCTCGCTCACCTGATTCTTAATACCTGAATCTTCACTTGCAGCTAGACCATTACCTGTAATAAAGACTAGACCAGTCATTAAAAATGTAATCAGTGAAGAATCTGTATACTTAAATCCTTTTGTTCTTTTCGCAAATGTACGCAGATCCTGTGAAATCTTTCTAAGATTATTTGTCATTAAATTTCTCCTTTTAATTTTAGTTTTTTAGTCATTTGTAAAAGTCTAAAAATTGCAATAAATACTGTATTTTTTTAATGTTTAATTTCCTTATTTTCTCTATTCACTGACAAGGAGTCTTCTTCTCTTGTGATTACAAATACTGCTGTTATTCAATCTTTATATCTTTTACTTTTACAACTGCCTAATTTTAATTTTTATGAATCCTGCTCTTTCAGTCTATTTAATTCTTCCTATGAATAATGAACTGCTTTCATTTATAGAAGCAGTAAATTTTTCAGATAGCTGTTAAAAGAATACTGATAATTGTATTCTCAATAGCAATAAATAAAGATATATCCTTATTTGAATATATCTTTAAAAAAAGAAATCGAATATGATTTTCCAAACATTCATCATATTTCTTGTAAATTTACTCTTGCTTATAAAAGCAAGAACTTCCTACAAACCACAAACTAATGTTTGTGTATTTCTATTCTGTATAATTATAGTATCATATTTTTAAGATTTTGTAAAATTTTTTTTTAATTATAAATTGACTGTAAAGCAATCACATAAATTATTTTGAAAGTTTATCATACATCTTTGCTAATTTCAAAGCTCTATCCTTTGTTTCTTCCAAACTGTCACTAGCAGCCAATTCCCCTGCCATTCTTTCTCCTTCTTCCACAACATATTTATCGTATGCTTTTTTCAATTTAATTTTTGTATCTTGTTTCCATTTTTGCTGTTCAGCTTTAAATTTTGTTTTTTCTTTTGCTGGCAGTTTTTTCAAAATCAAGTCGTAAACTTTATTTAATTCCTTTTCCCATTCATCATCTAAATTGACTGAAGCATTAATCATATCCGCTCTTACTCCGCTATCCCAAGCAGACTGAGCTTTTTCTTCCTCCACTTTCATTCTTTCTGTCAATTCATCTTCATATTTCCCTGCAAATGCACTAACTCCTAAAAGCAGTAATCCTGCTATTAACAACAATTTTTTCATTTTTCTCAGCTCCTCTTTTTATATTTTTTATTCATCTGATTTTTTAGTCAATTATAAAATTTATTTATACAATTTATAATAATCTCTATATAATTTATACATTTCAGGATTATCTTCTGGAAATTTTGCTAAATGTTCAGGATCATCTATTTTATCATAACCTTCTGGACGTACAGTAACAATTATTCTTTTGGTTTTTCTGTTTAAAATTACTGGTGTATTTAATTTTGTGTCATATCCCACACAGATATATTCATCACAAAGCACATTTTTTTCTACAGTTGCATTTGTAATTTGTGGTGATTCATTTTCATCTCCACTATCTGAGGCATAATCCCAAAATTGATACTTCCCATCTTTTAATTTCTTGATTTCTATCGAGACATCATCAGCATTTATCGCTCTTTTCAATAACGCTTCCTCATGCAATTTCCCATCACTTGTAAAAGGCAAGTCATAACCTTTATAGCCGAATTCCTCTTCTGAAAATCCAATAGCTCCAATTAGCAGCAATAATGCCATAATAATTTTTTTCATTTTTGTTTCCTCCACTTTCTATTTTTTATTCCCTGACAATAATTTATCATATTTTTATTAAAGAAAAATGAGAATATCTTAATTTTTACAATTTTTTTATTTCTATTTTTTACGTATCTTATCATACCTTTTTGCCATTTCTATTGCTTTCTTCTCTGTTTTTTCTAGCTTTTTTTCTTTAGGCTCAGTATTTACTTTTTTTTCCCATTCCTTTTGCTCCACTCGCAATTTCTCTCTCTCTTTATCAGATAACTCCACTAAAAGCAAATTATAAAGTTTTGCAATCTCTGATTTCCAAACTTCCAGCATTTGACCAGTAACATCCTCTGGCAAAACATCTTTTTTTGCATCTTCCATTCTCTGCTTCATGTAATCCTCATAGCTAATCTTTAAAATATCTGGCTTTTTTGAAACTGCTTCTATATTTCGCTTTTTACTTTTTTTATTTACTTTTCCAGTTTTTGAACAGCTCATAATTCCCACTGCCAAAATTACTATCATTACAATTATTTTTTTCATTTAATCTACCTCCTTATATAATTATCTAACTTTAGTCATTTATAAAAGTCTAAAAATCCAATAAATTCAGTTTTTTAGCTTAATTTTTTATTTTTCTCCACTCTCTGACAAGAGGCCTTGACCTCTTGCTAAATGGAATTATGACAGCCTCATTGTTTTACTATTATATTTTTTAGTTAGGTACTAGCATAAATCCAGAAAGTTTTTGAACAAGTCTATCCTATTATACTATATATTTCTAATAAAAAAAAGAGAAACAACAACGTTTATCAATGTTATTTCTCAATATTCTAAATTTTTATATTTTACTCCATAAAACTAGGCAATTTAAAATTATTTTTTTTCTTTTTATTATTACCCGCTTGATTTGAAGAATCGTTATTTTCATCTTTATTTTCGTCATTTTCAGAACCGCCATTATTATTAGAAGAATCATCAGAATTGTTATCATCTTTATTTTTTTTATCTTTGTCTTTATTTTCATTATCATTTTTATTTTTTTCTGTTTCTTCTGAATCAAAATCTTCTTCCAATGTCCAGTCTGATTTTCCAGTAATTTCTCTTACAACTTCAGCTAATTTTTTAGTTTTATTCTTTTCTTCCAGCTTTTTAGCATCTTCTTCCACTTGATTTTCTATTTCATTTTCAAGTTCTAATTTCTGCTTAACATTTTCTGACGCTTTTTCACTTTCTTTATCTTTTTTTTCAAAATCTTTATTTTTAGATTCTTCTGCTTCAAAGCTTTGAGGTTTTTCATCTTTTTTATCAGAATTTTCAGATTCTTTTAAAATTTGTTCAGCTGTTTCACCTTTAATAATTCGTCTAACTTCATCTCCAGTAATAGTTTCTTTTCTCAGCAATAACGCCACTACTTCTTCCAGCTTATCCCAATTATCCTGCAAAGTATTCAAAGTATTAAAATATTCTTCAGTTAATATTTTTCTTATTTCAAGATCAATTTCCCTGACTGTTTCATCACTTTTATTCGGAGCAAATGAATATTCATCGTCTGAATTCTCAAAGTTAATTGGTCCTAATTTTTTACTCATTCCAACACTTTCAACATAAGCTCTTGCAACTTTTGTAGCACGTTTTATATCAGAATAAGCTCCTGTACTTATATCTTCCAATCCAATTTCTTCAGCGGCACGACCACCAAACAGCACTTTTATTTCAGCTAACATCTGCTTACTTGTAGTCACTAATTTTTCTTCAGGAAGCGGCATCATAAATCCTCCAGCTTCACCCCTAGGAATTATTGTAACCTTATGAACTGGATCAGCTCCTGGCGTTAATTCAGTCATAATAGCATGTCCAGCTTCGTGATAAGCCAACAATTTTTTCTCTTCAGGTTTAATAATTTTACCTTTTTGTCCAAGTCCCATTCCAATTTTATCTACAGCCTCATCTAAATCAGCCATTTTTATTGTATCACTAGCTCTTCTTGCCGCCAAAATAGCCGCTTCATTTAACAAGTTAGCTAAATCAGCCCCAACAAACCCTGGAGTTATTTTAGCAATATCCTCAAGCCTTACATCTTTAGCAAGTTTTTTATTTCTTGAATGAACTTCCAATATAGCAATACGCCCTTGCAAATCAGGTGCATCAACTGTCACACGTCTGTCAAAACGTCCAGCACGCAGCAATGCAGGATCAAGTACATCTTCTCTATTTGTTGCTGCAAGTACAATAACTTTTGTATCAGTTTCAAATCCATCCATTTCAACAAGTAATTGATTTAATGTTTGTTCCCTTTCATCATTACTTCCACTATTTTTGCCAACACTTCTTCTTCTACCAATAGCATCAATTTCATCAATAAATATAATTGACGGACTAGATTCCTTAGCTTTTTCAAACAAATCCCTTACACGTGAAGCACCAACCCCAACAAACATTTCCACAAATTCCGAACCTGAAATGCTGAAGAATGAAGCTCCTGATTCACCAGCTACAGCTTTTGCAAGTAATGTCTTCCCAGTTCCAGGTCTTCCTAATAGAAGTACACCTTTAGGCACTCTTGCTCCAGCTTTTGTATATTTTTCAGGATTTTTCAAAAAGTCAACAACTTCCCGTAATTCCTCTTTCGCTCCGTCAACCCCTGCAACATCATCAAATTTTACATCAGGCTTTTTATCAATTTTATTAACTCTCGATTTTCCAAACCCAAAAATATTTCCAGGTCCTCCACCTTGCGAACCTCCAACCATTTTCTTAGCCAAATAAACCATAAGTGCAATCATTATAATCATTGGTAAAAATTGTCCTAGAAGTAACAAAAAGAAACTTCCTCCTGATGGTTGCAATGAATTTAATTTTACTTTCTTACGCTCAATTGCATTGATGATAATCGGCTCATTTCCGACTCTGTCTGTTATTTTCTTCGTGAAATAAAGAGTATCTTTTCCATTTTCACGAGACTGCGCAATTAATTTATCATCTTTTTCATTTATTTCTGCAAATTCTCCAGCTTGTGTTCTATTAACAAATTCTGTATAAGAAATTTCCTTTTTAGCTTGAAAATAAGTTTGTATATCTTGATGAAATATTGCTGTAAAAGTGAATAGCAACACTACAAAAATAAAGAACAGAAAACCTGAAAATGGAGATTTATTCTTATTATCCTGTCTATTATTTTTTCTGTTGTTATCCTTCCGTAATTCTTCCAATCGCTTTCTAATGTCATTTTTATCTTTCTCTTCCATTTTTCCTCCCAATTATTAATAATTTACTTTTACTCTCATTTCTTAATTTTTTTATTTCTTTTTTTCGAATTTTTTCCAAAAATTTTGAAAATTTTATATTTGAAATTGCTAAAATTTCTGTTATTTCACTATTATTTCCATTATCATTTCCCAATTTTACTCCGTTATCTGAAGACTCCAAATCATTTTGAACTCTAAAAACCTTAACTCCCACAATTGGAACAAAATCTCTTTCCCCTTTTGGAACTTTTTCATCAATTAAAACTTTTTTTACCTTTTTATGTCCCAAATTTTTGAGAGAAATCCTATCTCCATCTTTTCTGCTTCTGACAAAAAATTCCCCATTTTCCACTCTATCATCAATCTTAAAAAAAGTATAACTTATATTTTCATCATTCACAAAATTCTTTTTAAAATCTTTAATATTTTTATATAGAGTTATTTTATAATTATACCATTTGATACTTTGATTTTCCTTTAAAATTGTAGCTTTATCATGTAATATTCCATTTTTATCACTTTTTAAATTTCTTATCTCATTTTTATTTGTAATCTCTACAATTTTCAATTCACCATACATATTTTGTAAAATTTTATTTTCTCCCAGATAAAATTCCTTTGTCCCTGAACTTTTCAATTTTCCATTCTTAGTAAAGAAACTCTCAAAAATTTGATTAATTTTTTCCCTTGAAATTTGCACATTATTTTTTTTTAAAAGAAAACTCAATTTATCCTTTTTATTAATACTATTTTCCTTTAAAATTTTAAAATTTTCCTTTTCTAAATTTTTCTCATTTTCAAATTTTTCTACCTCAGCAAAATTTCTTTCATTAATTTCCATAATCAAAGATTCCACTTTTTTTCTAAAATCTGGATTAATCTTTTCAAAATAGGGGAAAATTTCATTTCTAATAAAATTCCTTGTATAGTTATTTTCATTATTTGTATAATCAACCAAATATTCTTGATTTTTATTTTTCAAAAAATACAAAATTTCACGTTTTTCAAATCCTAAGATTGGTCTTAATATATTCTTTCGCATTTCTGGAATACCCTTTAATCCAGTCATCGACGTTCCACGCAAAATCCGAAAAATAAAAGTTTCCACATTATCATCCATATTGTGTCCCGTTGCAATTTTATTATACCCAATTTTTTTTCTAATATCTTCAATCGCTTTATATCGTAATTCCCTAGCCGCCAGTTCCACGGATTTCTTATTTTCTATTGCATATTTTTTCACATCTACGCTTTGGATATAATAATCAACATTATTTTCATCTGCAAACTTTTTTACAAATTCCAAGTCATTCCCAACATCAACCCGCAAATTATGATTAACATAAACAAGTGAAATTTCTATCAAAATTCGACTTTTTAAAAACTTTAAAAAATTATAAAGAAAAACCGAATCAGGCCCTCCAGAAAATGCAATAAGAATTTTATCTCCTTCAGAAATCAATTTTTTTTCAATAATTTCGATTGATCTCTTCAATATTTTTTTTTCTATTTTTTTTAATTTTTCCATTAAATTTAATTCCCAATTTTTTATTTCTTTTTATTAATTTATATGCTCAATAAATTAAAATAATTTTTACTTCAAAAGGAGTCCATCCTCCTTGTTTCATAATACTTATTTTATTATAATTTTAAATATAGTTAAAAATTTTATTTACTTTAATTGCCCACTTTCACGACGTTTTTTCAAATGTTCTTCATGTGTCTTTGAATAATATGTTTTTCCCTTATACGTAAAGAAAAATAAATCATCTGTTTTCTCAGCATTTAACACAGCCTTAAAAGTTTCAATTGGAGGATTTCCAATTGGTGTCGGAGGCAATCCTTTGACTTTATACGAATTATACGCTGTATTTTGAGATTTTAAATCATTTCTCGTAGCCTGTCTCCCCAATTCATATTTTAACGTAGCATCTGATTCCAGCTTCATCCCAACTTCCAATCTTTTCAAAAATATTCCAGCAACTTTAGGTTTATCCTCCGCATCAGGCACCTCTGCTTCCACAATAGAAGCCAATTTCAAATTATCATAAAATTTTTGCTTATCTGGATACTTTTCAGGCGGAAATTTCTTCAAAAATTCATCAAGAATAGTTCTAATGACTTGCTTTGTTGTAACATTTTCAGAAAAAATGTAAGTTTCGGGATAAAAATATCCTTCGAAATTATTATTTTCGTGCGGATACGGAAAGTCAACTTCACTCAAAACTTTATTTATTTCTTCCGCATTTCCCAATTCAAGCGCCTCCATACGAGCAAACACTTGCTTCGACGTAAAGCCTTCAGGAATTGTAAGTCTTATTCCATTAGTTTCGCTATTCTTAATTTTTTTTATAATTTCATATTTTGAAAATTTTCCATTAAATTTATAAGTTCCCACTTTTAACTTTATATTTCCACCATTTAATTTTAGATATATTCTATCCATAATTCCATAATTTAATTTTAAATCCTTATAAATCTGTATAAAATTTGTCCCTTTTTTTACATTTATATTAACATTCTTGTACTCTCTTTTTGTAAAAAAGAAGTTAAAAAAAAGTGATAAACATATAAACAATATTAAAAATATTGTAACATAAACAATTTTTAGTGTATTTTTCATTTTTTTCTCCCAAATATTTAGTATTTTTATTTGTAAAAGTCAACAAATTTGAATTAATGTAATGCGATCTCTTTCAATTAATTTTTTTAGTGTTTCATATCTTTACCATTATTTTTTATTTTCATTTTTTAAATCCTTATCATTAAGCTCAATTACCTCTACATTTTGAACTCCATTCTTCGTTTCAAACCTTGTCATTCCTTCTTTTCTCTTTCTTCTCATAAATTCTTTTCTTGCACCAATTGTATCAATTTGAAACACGCTTTCAGGATTTTCACTCAGTCTTCTTTCCAAATCATCAGTTTTACTCTTTAATTCAGCTTTTTTCCTTTCATTTTCAATTTCCCTAATACTTTTCATATTTATATCATAATCAAGATTTTTAAGATTAGATTTATTATCTGCAATTTTTTCAAATTCATCCAATTCCTCATCTTCAAGGGAAATTTTATTATTATTCGGATAACGTGAAAGAACTCTTGTAACTCCATTATAATACCTTATAATCATATAACGATAATTTTTATCAAAAAATATAATTTCATTCCTATTATTTTTAAAATATTTCTTCTCAATATCTAGATACACATTCCCCTTTCTCTCCTCAATCCATCCTCTCTGCATTTCTTCATTCCATTTATCAGTCTGTGGATCAAAATAACTTTTAATAATATGATACCCATTTTCTTCTTGCAAAAAATCATATCTTACATTTTTCAAATTTTTTTCTAAATTATCATCTGTCTTTATCAAATACCAAGTTCCATAACTTTTCGACGTCTGAAATTTTTTAACTGGATTAACCTTTTCATCTATTTTTTTTATGAAACGCTCAATCCTATTAGTTTTTTCCAATTTTTTCTGCCTTTTTTCCTCTTCCTCATCTTGAATCCGATCCAAATAAATCAAATCTCCATCTTCCTCATCGGTTTTGCCTAAATCTCTATCTTCATTTTCAAAATCAGTATTACTATTTTTATTGATAATAATATCAATTTTTACTGCCTCATCCTCAACTCTATTTCCATTAATTTTCTTTTCACTACTTTTATTTTCCTTAACAGATTTTTTACCCCCACTAGCAAACATTGACAATGAAAATATCCAGAAACAGACTGCAATGTAAAATTTTATTTTCCCATATTGATTAAATTTCTGCTTATCCAAAGTATTCACCTTTTTTTCATTTTTTTATTATAATAAAACCTCTTTATACTAAATCCTGTTTGAAACAAATATCTTTACATTAGGTCATTGAAATCCTTTACTAAAATTCAGATAGAAAAAGCGTAAATTCCAAACCCTAAAATTACAATAATTTTTTCAAACTTTAGTTTTATTATTCCAGTTTTTTCTAATTATATCACACATTTTTCAAATTTCAAATCAAATATTTTATATTATATATTTCTATTTTTAAAACGAGGTTTAGTATTAAATAGAAAATTTTATAAAACAAAAAAACTGTCCTAAAATTAAAACAGTTTTTTCTTCCCAATTATTTTACTTAATTCTACCTATATCTTTTCTAAAGTACATTCCATCAAATTTAATTTTATCCAACAATTTATAAGCATTTTTCTTAGCTTCATCCAAAGTTTCTCCAAATGCAACAGCATTCAACACCCTTCCGCCATTAGTCTTGAATTTTCCATTTTCAAATTTAGCTCCTGCAATAAATACTAATTCATTATCTGAAGCATTTTCAATTCCAGTTATAATATCGCCTTTTCTGTAAGTTTCTGGATATCCTTTTGCAGCTCCTACAACACAACAAGCATGAAGTGGTTTCCATATAACATTTAATTCCGATAATTTTTTGTCAAACGAATATTCTACCAATTCTAACAAATCATTTTCCAACAACGGTAAAACTGCTTGAGTTTCAGGATCTCCCAATCTCATATTGTATTCAAGCAAGTAAACACCTTTTTCTGTAATCATTAACCCAAAGAAGATTACACCTTCAAAGTCCATTCCTTCAGCTTTTATTCCTTTTAAAGTTGGATTCATAATATCATTTTTAAAACTTTCAAAAACTTCATCTGTAACATAAGGATTAGGACTTATAACTCCCATTCCACCTGTATTTAGTCCAGTTTCATTTTCTCCAATTTTTTTGTGATCTTTTGCTGACAATAATGGTACAATAATTTTACTATCTGTAAATGAAAGTATCGACGCTTCTACACCATCCAGAAATTCTTCAATTACAACTTGGCTTCCAGCGTTTCCAAATTTCTCGTCAATCATTATATCATCAATCGCTTTTATCGCCTCATCAAGATTTTGAGCAATAATTACACCTTTCCCAGCCGCAAGACCACTAGCTTTTACAACTACAGGGAAATCTTTCCAATTATTCAAAAATTCTTTTGCTTTTTCAGCATTATCAAAAATTTCATAAACAGCAGTTTTTATCCCATATTTTTTCATAAAATCTTTAGAATAAGCCTTGCTTCCTTCAAGAATCGCCGCTTGTTTATTAGGCCCAAAAATTTTCAACCCATTTTTATGAAATTCATCAACAATCCCAGCTACCAATAATTCTTCACTTCCAACAAATGTCAAATCAATATTATTTTCCTTCGCAAATTTAACATACTCGTCTATATTATTCGATAAATTTACATTTTCAACTTTTGGCAACAACTCAGCTCCTGCATTTCCTGGTGCTATAAATATTTTCTCTACCTTTTCATTTTGAGATATTTTCCAAGCAATTGCATGTTCTCTTCCACCTGCTCCTACTATTAACACTCTCATTTTCTTATCTCCTCCTTGAATATTTATATTTCTGATTTACTTTATATCTTTCTTATAAATATATTCTATCATATTTTCTTGCAATATTAAATCTAAAAAATAATTTTTTCCTATTTTTGAATCAATATTTACAATTTTATAAAATTTTCTTGCTCCTTAACTTCAAATATGTTATCCTAAAATTAAAAACACTAAAAAAAGGAAAAATATATGAAAAAAAACAAAATTCTTTATACGATAAACTATGACAAAATTGTGAATTTTAAAGAAAGAGTAACTCGTTTTACTGTTAGATTTGAATTTAAAGATTCTGAAAATGAAGAATATTCAGGAGAAGACTTTGCTCATTTGCATGATACTGGAAGATTGACGGAATTATTGATTGATGGTGCAGAATTGTTGATAAAAAAGGCAAATAATAAAAATCGTAAAACTAAATGGGATATTATTGCAGTGAAAGTTCATGGGGAAGTTATTCTTATAAATACGGCTTTTCATCGCTATATTACAGAAACCATATTTCACGATAATGAAATTTCTCCATTTGGAAAACCTTCGTATATAAAACCTGAAATTAAGCATAATAATAGCAAACTTGATTTTTATTTAGAAACTGAAAAAGAAAAAATTTACATTGAAGTAAAAGGTTGCACTTTGGTAAACAGAAAAATTGCTCAATTTCCTGGTTCTCCTTCAATTCGTGCCTTAAAACATTTGAAAGAACTTATGGAACTTAAAAAAGAAGGCTTTAGGACAGCAGTTTTTATTTTGATATTCAGAAAATCTGAAATTTTCGCACCCGAACATATTATCGACAGAGAGTTTTCTGAAACTTTTTATGAAGCGATGGAAAATGGTGTTGAAATTTATCCGATGCTTTTGGAATATAGGGAAGATGAGAATGTTTATTTTGTTAAGAAAATTGGGATAATGAAGAAGAGATTTTAGTAATTTTCTAGAATCTCTTTTCCCTCTTATTTCTTAATCTGAAATATTTAATTTTTTGTTTAATTATAAAGAAATTTAATATTACTTTAACTTAATTTACAAAAATTATAAACTTTATTTATCTAATTTTTGATGTCGTGGACAATCTATCAAAAAACAGTCATATAAAAATTTAGGATAAATTTTTACTTCTGGTTTATAATCTGTTTTCAATATTTTTTCATATTCTGCCTTCAAATTCTTTATTTGCCTTTTTATCTCCCTAATTTCTTCTTTTTTATACGATTTCGTACATTCTGTTAAAAATTCTCCATTTTTAATGCTCTCTATTTCTTCATCTTTAATCTTCAAAACTATTTTAAAATTTTCTTGTAATTTTTCTATTTCATTTAACTGCTTTAGAGAATAAAAATAGAATCTCAGCCACCAAGCTGGAAATTGATAATCTTGTATTTTAAACTTTGAATAAATTTTTCGGCTTTTCTCATAACTTCCTGCCAAATAATATAGCTCTGCAAACTCTTCCTCAAAAAAATCATCTTTATTAACCGTTTCTAGCATTAATTCATTAATTTCATCCTCAATATTTTCAAATTTCCTTAATTGAATTTTATTTGCAATATAACTATATTTTATCTTAGCAAAATCTTCTTTTTCAAATTCAAAATCTTTTTTTATTAATTCTTCCAAAATTATTTTCGCCTCTTTATATTTTCCATTAATCATCAGCAAATTCGCATATTCAAACTTATAAATTGGATTATTCTCCAATTCACAAGCTCTTTTATACATTTCTTCCGACTTATCATATTTCCCAGCACCATAATAATTCGCCCCAAGTCCATAATAAGCCTTTGAATTATTCGGATTAAACATCACAGCCTTTCTCAAAGTTCTAATCGCTCTTTTACTGCCATCTCTCTGATCATCATAATAATATCCTAAATTTGTATAAATCCGTGATTTTTCCTCATCAGTCAATTCATTTTCATATTTTTTAATAAATTCATTCAATAATTTATAAATATCATCCCATTGATAAGTTAATTCATTGTAAACTGCCGCTAGTTGACAAACAACTTCCACATTTTTGGGCTTTTCTTTCAATTTATTTTCCAAAAATATTTTATACTCTTCATAAACAGAATCATAATCACTATTATTTCTAATTTTTTCTTGAATATATTTTATCCATTCTTTTATCGTTTTTCTTTCTAAATTTTTTTGTTTTTCCAATTTTCCTCCTAATCTAATTTCTGATGCATTGGACAATCAACTAAATAGCAAGTTTTATACATTTTTTCTAAATTTATTTTTGTATTTTGAGGCTTATAATTACTATTCATTATCTTTTTATATATCTCCAAAATCTTTTTTATTTCATTCTTTTCTTCTTCAATAAATTCATCAATCTCTTCTTCATTCCAGTATTTTTTGTCATAAATTTCTCCAACTTCAATTTTTTCAATATACTTATTATGTTTTTGAATCAATTCTGACAATTTGTTTTCTGCTTTCTTAAAATTTCCTAATTTTTTTAAACTGTAAAAATAAAATGAAAAACCCATATTATAATAAAAACGTTCTTCCCAGTCAAGTTCATCTATCTCTTTTTCAAAAACCAAGACACACCTATCGTATTCTTCAAATAAATAATATAAGTCTATAAGTTCTTCAAATAAAATTTGCTCATCATAATAATATTTCTCTAACGACACTTTCTCTAACAATTTATCCAGAATTGGCTCAGCCAATTTTTTATCATTGGTATAATGTAAGCACAGTAACCACAATAAAACAACGTTATCCCATAATTATAATCATCTTCTATTTCCTTCTCATCTGAAAATTTTTCCATTTCCTGAAAACATTCAAGTGCCTTTTTGTATTTTTTTCTTTTTAAATAATATTCTCCCAATACTTCCCATACAACCACTGATTGTTTCCCCATTTTAATTAATTTTGTCAAATAATACTTACACATTTTATCATCATAAGCATCTTTTTCATATAAATCAGCCAAATCCTGATAAATAATAGCCTTCTCATCATCATTTAAATCTTTTGAATATTTTTTCAAAAACTCCTCTAATACATTCACACTCTTTTTTCCATCTTGATATACCGTAAAATAGGCTATCGCTAATTGACAAACCTTTTCCACATCTCGTGGGTTTTCCAAAAGACATTCCTCCAAATAATCCTTATATTCAACAAATGCATACCTATAATTATCGTAATTATCATTTTTTTTTGATTTCATCTTGAATATATCTTGCCCATTCTTTTTGTGTTCGTTCCATAATTTTATTCCTTTCATATTTTTCAATTCTCATCAATTATCAAATGTTGTGGACAATCCAGTAACCAACATTCATATTTTAAATACAGGAATATTTCCATCTTAGGCTTAAAATCCGTATTCAATATTTTTTCCAGCACTAAATTAATGTTTTTCAATTTCTGCTTTTCATCTTCTATCATTTCCAAAAGTTCTTCTTCTGTTGTATCTTTCTGATATTCTTCGTCAGTCTTTATTTCTTCAATGTTTTGAAAAATCTCTTTTTCAGCTTCTTTCAATATTCTATCTATTTTCTCAAATTTATTCAATTGTTTCAAAGAATAAAGATACGGTGCCATATAATTTGCTTCTAAATTAAAATTAACATTCTCTGCATATTTACAATATTTTTCATAATTATCGCATAAATAAAATAAATCTTTTATTACATCTTCATCAAACGTGTGAAAACCTTCATACGTCAACCAATTCAAATATTTTTCATAATCTGTTTTCTCCAGCATTTCAAACTCTTTTATTTTTTCCAAAAGTTTTTCTATATTTTCAGTATCTTTATTTCCTAAATAAATTTTACAAAGAACCCTATAAAAATGATATTTAATGTTGTTTGAGTCTCCCATTAACAAATTATCTAAAATTTTTTCAGCTTTTTTATATTCTTTATTTTGAATTAAAATCAGTGCATATCCATAACTATATTTCGCTTCATCACTCATTTTGCAGGCAATTTCTATATTTTCAAGAGATTTTTGATACATTTTAACATGAAAACAAATACCTGCAAGTCTGTAATAAATGTCTGCATTATTTGAATTAATTTTTATTGCTTTTTCAAGATAATCAATAGCCTTTTCTTCCATACATCCCCTATCTTCACACAAATAAGCCAAATCAGCATACATTCTAAACTTTTCATCTTCTGTTAAAATATCAAAATTCCTTTTCAAAAATGTTTCTAAAATTTCTATACCGTCGCATTTCCTGCTCAAATAGTAAACTCCCGCCAACTGACAAACGACTGAAACATCCTCAGGATTTTTTACAGTTTCCTTTAACAAGTATTTCCTATAATTTTCAAGTGCAACATCATATTCTGTTCTGTCTTCATTTTCCAATTTTTCCCATATTTTATAAATATATTTTTTCATACCTTCATTCAATTTAACTTCAATATCCAATTTCATCTCCCAATTTTTATTTTACACTTATTATAACATCTTTTCCCAAAACAAAAAAGGCTACAATAAAATTCCGTAACCTTTTTCTATCTTCAAATTATCTATTTCCCATTCTTCCTATCATTTATAACTTTATCCACATCTTTAACAGACTCATAATCATATTCTCCCAATTTCACATCTTTTCCAGTCGGCACATACCACAAAAATTTTGAAAAATAGTCTTTTAATTTTTTGTCTGAAAAATCATAACCTGCCAAAGCATAAGGATAATTTCTCATTATTTGCAATTCTTCATCTGAAATATTTTTTATTTCATCTTTATCTAAATATTTTATCGAATAGGCATTATCTGTTAAATCATCTTTAAATTTAAAACCTTTTTCCGTTTTATCAGGAAATACATAATTAACTCTCAAACCTTTTATTTCTCTCAATTCAAATTCTTCTTCAGGTTTAAAATTATTTGTTTTAAAATATAAATAACCTTTTTTCAATCTGGCATAAAGAATTTTATATGGCTCATTTGTTTCATAATTTTCTTTGTAAGCATAATCAACATTTCCTTCTCCAGCCAATTGCCATTTTATCTCTTTCCCATCTTTTGTTTTTATCACAGGCATCGCAATAAGAGCATCTCCTGGCTCAACAATCACTTCAAAATCATCCACTTTCTGATTTTTCCATTTTGAAATAGTCGACCAGACATAGTTAAAATCAACAATTCCAACACCGCCACTTCCATCGTAACGATAGCTATGCTCAATTACATTTTCTCCCTTTTTAAAGTTTGCTTTAAAATAATAAACATAGCTTCTTTTATAATAGTCGGCTTCCTCTTTTGCCTTTTCTTCGTCATATTCCTTAAAATATTTTTTCACTTCTTCAAGTTTCTTTACGTCCTTTGGAACAAAATCAGTCAATCTATAAGAAACTGTATTTACACTTTTCCCATTTACAACAGTTCTAAAATTTTTAAAATGATTAACTTCATCCCATTCTTCATTTCCACCTTCAGGCGTGATAAATCCAATATATTTCTCCCCAGCTTCAGGACTATCAAACACAAATCTAACAGTTACTACCATTTCATTATCTAGCGTCCCATACTCTGACTTAAATTTTTCCAATTTAAAATGAAGTCTTTCACTCTTTATTGAAATATTTGAAACATTCATAGGCACAATATGCCCACCTTCCGATCCAAATTCCCAGTCATTCGCCAACAAATTTACACCAAAAATAATAACTAGAGCAAATAATAGCAGTATTTTGACTTTTTTCATAACTATCATCTCACTTTCTTTTATTTTTTATTTCTCATTAGAATTATACCTTATTTTTATTTTTTTTCAATATAATTCAATTTTATTTTTCATTGTTTCATAGTCTTACAATACTCATATTTATGATTTTTATCCCCAGCTCGTGAACTATGCTCGTCCACCACTTTAAATGTATTTGGATCCGCATCATTCAATACATCTTCATTACAATATACATAATCATTATCCTTGATATAGAAATCATTCAAAAATTTACCCTTATCAGTAATTTTATTGAAATAATTACCAAAATCATTTATTTTTAGAAAATAAATTCCATTTTTATCTTCTACATAATAACCATTCCTATTTTGACTATTTAAATTCAAAATTTTAAAACTTTTAGAATCTAAATCTTCTTCTCTATCAGTTCCAAAATATACATTATCCTTATCTTTTGAAAAATCATTATTCAACACTTCAAATGTTTTTATATCAGCCCCTTTTATCAAAGGATCTTTTTCAACAATCCAACTTATATAAAATATATTTTTATCATCTTTACTGTAATAATCATTTATTACTTCAAATGTATTAGGATTTGCACCTTTCAAAACTTTAACAACATTTTTTAAAGTATTATCTGTATCTAAAATATATGATGGATCTAATTGAATATAATACACATTTTTACTATCTTTTGCATAATACGAATTATCTTTTTTTAAATTATTTTTTCTTATAATTTTAAAACTATTTGGATCAATTTCTTCTATTTTTTCACCTAAATAATACATGCCATCTTTATTTTTTACAAGTTTTTCTTCAATTATTTTAAAATTTCCATCAGTATTTTTTATTCTTTTTATATCCGAATTTGAATTTAAATTATAATATATATTATTTTTATCAATATCATAATATTCATTTAACTTTCTAAAAGTTTGGATATCTGCTCCCTCTAACTTTTTCCCATTAGAATAAATGCTATTTTTATCTTTCACAATATCCACTTTTACCTCAAATGTGCTAATATCTGCCCCTGACACTTTTTTATCCTCATAATAAACATTATTTCTATCTTTCGCATAATCCCATTCCATTATTTCAAAACTATTTTTATCAGCTCCTTTAATTATCTTATCAAGATAATAAATCCCATTTTTATCAGATATGTAGCTATCTGACAATTTTTTAAAACTTGCTTTATCAATAAACTTTAAAGGCTTTTCAAAATAATAAATATAATTCTTATCTCTTGCAAAAAAATCTCCTAAATCTTCAAAAGTTTCCTTATCATAGTGCCGATTTACTTCTACATCAGGACTTCCAATCCAATATATACCGTTTTTATCCTTCACATAATTAATAAAATCATATTTAGATTTTACAATTTTTACTGTATTTACATCCACATTGGGATAATCAATTCCATTAATATAAACCGTATTTTTATCTCTTGCCACATTCTTTTCCAAAATTTCAAATGTTTTTATATCTACTTCATTATCCCCATTTTGTTTTTTCACTGTTTCTCCATCATAATAAATAGTTCCTTTATCTCTTGCATACCCATCTTTTAATATTTTAAAACTTTCCACATCAGGTAAAAATTTATTGTACTGACCGACTACCCCATTTACATATTTCACGACAAGTTCATCATCCCAATAAACTTTGCCATCTTTAATCGTATATTCTGCAAATCCAATATTTCCAATTAAAATAATTAATCCTAACATTCTAAAAAATTTTTTCATAAATCCATTCTCCTTCATTGAAAATCATTTAATAAATAAAAAAAGACTGAAAAAACAGCCTCAATTTTAATCATATATTTGTATTATAATAATTACCTTTCAGGGTTTACACAACCTAGGTAAATACATTTATTATAAGTCCTTTATGGTGGGACCAGTGGGGATCGAACCCACAACCTACCGATTAAGAGTCGGTTGCTCTGACCAGTTGAGCTACGGTCCCAAATCATTTATAACTCTTTTAAACAACACAATTATAATATCATAATCTTATATATTTGTCAAGACTTTAATTTCATAAATTTTTAAAGGAAATATTGTTAGCTAAACAACAACTGCAGTAAATCTCACTTTAAAATTGGAACTATTTTGCATCTTTCTTTAAATATCTTATTTATTTACTAACTTTTATTAAAAATTCAAAGATTCAAATGGAAAATATTAAAAACATAAGCAGGACTACTATTAATCCTGCCCTGTTTTTCACAATTCTCTCTTAAAATTAATGTTTAAAGTGTCTAATCCCAGTAAATACCATTGTAATCCCATGTTCATTACAAGCCTCAATTGATTCTTTATCTCTCATTGATCCACCAGGTTGTACAATCGCTTTAATTCCTATTTTTGCAGCTGTATCTACGCAATCTCTGAATGGGAAGAAGGCGTCTGATGCTAATACTGCTCCTGTCAAGTCTTTTCCAACTTTTTCTTGAGCATGTTGCAATGCGTGTTCTGTTGACCAAATTCTGTTAGTTTGACCAGTTCCTACACCGACTGCCATTCCATCTTTAACAACTACAATCGCATTTGATTTTACATATTTTACAACTTTCATTCCTAATTCCATATCAGCTTTTTCTTTTTCAGTAGGCTTCTTTTCAGTAACAACATTCATTTCATCAATCATTTTGCTGTTTGTTCCTTGAACCAAAATTCCGCCGTCAACTTTTACATAGTCGAATTTGTCTTGAGGTTTTGGAGTTTTACATTCGATAACTCTCAAGTTTTTCTTTGTTTTCAAGATTTCCAACGCTTCATCTGTAAATGAAGGTGCAATTACGATTTCCAAGAAGATTTTTTTCAATTCTTCAGCAGTTTCTTTATTAACTTCTCTGTTTAGTGCAACAATTCCACCAAAAATTGATACTGGGTCGCAATCGTGAGCTTTTTTATATGCTGTGAAAATATCATCTGCAACAGCCACACCACAAGGAGTTGAGTGTTTTATTGCACAAGCTGCTGGACCGTCAAATTCTCCAACCACTTTCCAAGCAATATCCATATCTCTAATATTGTTAAATGATAATTCTTTTCCGTTCAATTGCTCAATATCTTTCATGCTTCCATTTTCAGTAGTTGAAACATAATAAGCTGAAGATTGATGAGGATTTTCCCCATATCTCAAGTCAAATTTTTTCTCATAAGAAACATTCAAATATTTTGGATAATCTTCTTCTAACAAGAATGCAGAAATTGCCGCATCATAAGCCGATGTCAAGTTAAATACTTTCCCAGCCAATCTTTTCTTAGTTTCATAAGAAACTTTTCCATCTTTTTCCATTTCTTCCATAACTACTGAATAATCTTCAGTTTCACAAATAACTGTTACATCTTTAAATGATTTTGCAGCTGAACGAAGCATTGTAGGTCCACCTATATCAATAAATTCGATTTTTTCATCAAAAGTTTTGTCAGTTTGAACTTCTCTAAAGAACGGATAAAGATTAACAACAACATAATCAATTGTTTCAATTCCTTCTCTTGCAATTGTGTCCATATGTTCCTTATTATCTCTAATCGCCAAAATTCCACCATGAATATTTGGATGCAAAGTTTTTACTCTCCCATCGAGCATTTCTTTAAAATTAGTAACTTCTGAAACATCTATTACAGAAAGACCATTTTCCTTTAAATATTTATAAGTTCCTCCTGTTGAGATGATTTCCACACCTTTTTGATCTAAAAACTGTGCAAATTCTAAAATTCCCGTCTTATCAAAAACACTAATCAAAGCTCTTTTTTTCATTTGGTATCATTCCTCCAATACATTTTGTTAATTTATTTTATCATAAAGTATTGTATTTATCAAGGTTGCCAAAAATATTAACTTTTTAAAAATTATAAATTTATAATTACTTTATAATAGTCTATAAAATTAATTTTAATTTAATTTATTTATGATAAAAAATGTTATAATTAATATAAAAATATAACTTTAAAGTAAATAAGGAGGTTTTTTATGGGATTTATTAATCCATTTCAAATTTACTCTAAAGAAGAAAATACTATTACAAATAATATTCTATTACTTCTATCAAACTTGTATAGAATAAACCCCAAAATCTATGAATTGTTTATAAACAGTATTCTTCCAGAAAATATCAATTATCAAGTTATCCCTGTTTTTACACAGCAAAAATCACAAAAGGAAGGAGGAATTATTGACGGTCATATTCAGACAAAAGCAACAAAAATCATTATTGAAACCAAAGTTACAGGATTAGATAATACAAAAAAACTTATTAATTACTGCAAAAACGAAAATCCATCTGAAACAAACATATTAATTCACATAAGTCATTCTACCTTTGATGAAGCTACCATAAAATCTATAAATCAAAAAATAGGAATTTATAATTTTAATTTTGTTTCAATAACTTTTTCCGAATTAATTTCTTCCCTTCAGGAAATTGCGGACGAATATCCTTTTAATGAAGAACTATGCCGTTTATCCAAAGATTTTTATTATTATTGCAGTTCAATGGGTCTAATAAAAAACGTATTCAGAATCGTTCCATGCAATAAAAGTTTTGAATTAAACAAAAAATATCGTTTATACTTTCAACCTGAGTTCAGAGGATATTCAAACCATCAATTTACTGGAATATATACTGCAAAAGAAGTGAAATATATTGGAAAAGTAAACAAAGTTTTTTTGGCTGAACTTACAAAAGAAGGAACATTAATTACTAAAAAAATTTCAGGCAATGGGGAAATTACTAGCGAGGAGGAAAATAGAATTATCAATACAATAAGGGCATTCCCAGAAATTTATGGCTATGGCGATATTTCAAAAGGACATATCTTCTTTTTATTTGATGATAATGATTTTTGTCCAACAAAATTTAAAAAATTAACTTCAAGAGGATTAAGAAAAAATAAATACTATGAATTAAAATCCCTTTTAAATATTGAAAATATAGAAAATTCATCAACTTTAGAAATTGCGGAAAAATTAAATGATATTACTTGGTAAAAATAAATTTTTAAAAGATTGGAGAAGAATTGTGAGAAAATTGTTGTTAATTTTAAGTTTGTTCGTTATAAATATTGTTGGATTGGCTTATGAGAAATGTAATCCTAAAACAATCTATGAAATTAGTGTAAATGATTTAAATGGAAGTTATTTTGGACAAAACAAAAAAGATGGAACAATTATGATAAAACTTGGTAAAAATGCTAATAAAGTACAGGCAATTCACTTTGATGAAAATAGGATTTTAAATAATTGTATTCTTGATCCAAAAATAACAGAATTTCATATTGAACACGGTTTATTTATCAATGCGATGTACGACGAAATGTTGGATGGTGTGTATAATAATGATCAGGACATAAAAATAGATTATGATTCGTGTCTTGAGAAAAATCATCAATTTTGTAAAATTTCTAAAGATGCAGACATTAACGGAAATCCTGTGGGAATTTCATTTAATCAAGAAGTTCAGGATATTGAAATTTATGGAAATATAGTTGACGTTGAAAAAAGAAATGATTATAAAAGAATAATAATAGGCGAAGATTATGAAGAAGATGATATTCCTGTATGTGCAAGTAAAAGTATTAGTGAAGAAAATTGTAAAAAAGAAAAATTCATAGTAAAATCTCCAAATGGTTATGCCAATCTTACTAGAAAAGCGTATGATAATTCAACTATTCGTGATAAAATAAAAAATGGAACAATTGTGGTCATAGATCCAATTGATATAAGTCCTTTTGATGTCGAAGGAGTATATGTTGAAGTTTTAGGACAACATAAATTTGGATATATTAATTGGAAATATTTGGAAAAAAAATAAATGTTTAGGTACATTAAATTTGAATTTTAGGAGAAATATAAATGGAAAATAATAATATTGAAAATAAAAATTTAGTAAAAATTCTAATTGGAATAATAATTGCTCTTGTTCTAGTTATAGGCTTTATCATCATAGGTGGTGGTATTTACCAATTTATAAGTATGAAAAATAAGATAAGCGAGATGGAAAAAGTCCAAAAGGAACAGGAAAAAAGACAGTTAGAAAATCAAATGATGGCTTCAGTACAAACTCAAACTAAAGAAAATAATAAATCAAGTGAAACCAAAACCAATGAAGCTAAAACTGAAACTAAAGAAGTTGATCCGTATGAAAGAAGATTTACGGCTTCTGATATGAATGATACACTTGTAGAAATTAAAGGTGTAAGAGATGGGAATAAAGTTTTAGTCCGTGTTTTGGAAGGAAATAATAAAGGTAAAAGAGGATATATTAATTTAAAAGGTTTCAAAAATATAACTAATTCTGCCTTAAGATCATTAATTGGCAGCACTTGGGCAGCAACTGGTGTTAATAACGGAGTTGAAATGGAATACGGTTTAATTCTTCATCATCCTGGTTCAGACATTTATAGTTACAATTTAAATAAAGAATTGATAGATTACAAGTTATCTGGTCATGATTCAGCAGTAAAATACGACTGTGGACGTGATACTGCAAGAAATTTTATACAAAGTTATGACCCTTCAGCTTGTTATTAGAGATTAAAAAAAATACTCTTGCAATAAGCTATATCATTGTTTGAGTATTTTTTATACCAACTATTTTCCAAAATTCAATAGACAATTTATTTTTCATTCTTTTTTATTTTCTTAAAATATTCCTTCGCCGCCATCTCAAACTTATTCTCCCCAAACTCATAAAACTTAATTTTTTCATTCATATAAACCTGCTCCACATAGTGATTTTCATAGTTATGAGGATATTTATAATCTTTTTTCCCAACTTTTGTAAGATGAATTGGCGTATCTTGAATTTTTTCATTCTCAATGTGACTAAGTGCTGAATTTATCGCATTGTAAGCCGAATTGCTCTTTGGAGAAATTGCCAAATAAATTGCAACTTCCGAGAGAATTATTCTTGCTTCTGGCATTCCAATTTCCTTTACTGCATTAAGCCCTGCCACAGCAACTGATAAAGCCTGTGGATTTGCAAGTCCAATATCTTCAGAAGCCAAAATTACAAGTCTTCTAGCAATATACAAAATATCTTCACCACCAGAAAGCATTTTTGCCATCCAATAAATCGCCGCATCAGGGTCACTCCCACGAATACTTTTTATCATCGCAGAAACTGTGTTATATTTGTCTTCCGTCTTGTGATAAGATTTTTTCGTATTCAGCACTCCCTTCACTTCATCAAGCGTAAAATCCACCCCAACATTCGCAATCAATTCCAAAATATTTATAGCCTGTCTTGCATCTCCTTCAATAATTTCCGAAATATATTCTAAAATCTCATTTGAAATTCCAATTTTCTCTTTCTCATTAATATTTTTCAAAATTTTAAGCAAATCTTTTTCACTCAATTTTTTAAATTCAAATGCCATACATCGTGACAACAACGCATTATTCAAATTATAATAAGGATTTTCAGTCGTCGCACCAATCAAAATAATATTTCCATTTTCCAAATCCTGTAAAAGTGAATCCTGCTGCAACTTATTAAATCTATGAATCTCATCCAGGAACAGAAGTGTCTGCTGTCCGTTCGTATGAAATCTGTTGTGTGCCTTATCAGAAATCTCCTTTATATCAGTCACAGATGCCTTTATCGCATTCAAATATTCATAATGATAATTCATTTTTTCAGCAACAATTTCCGCAAGAGTCGTTTTCCCTGTTCCCGGTGCTCCCCAAAAAATCGCATTCATAAAATTTCCACGCTCAATAATCTTCCTCAAAATCCCATTTTCTCCAACCAGCTTTTCCTGTCCATAAAAATCGTCCAAACTTTTTGGTCGGTATCTAAAGGCAAGTGGTTTCTTATTTTCATATACTTTATCAAATAAATTCATTTTTCTACTCCCTTTTACTTTTCAAATTACAATAATAAATACAAAATTTTTCTTATAAATTTATTGCATTTTACTATACAGTCTATTTTATAAATTTAAAACTATTTTATAACAATCAAACAATTTACTTTTTTTACAATTCATATTATAATATATTCACTTACTTAAAACAATAAATTATTAATAAATAAAAATTAAAAAGGAAGGAGTACTAAAGATGAAAAATCGCAGAAAAAAGAGATTACCTATCGGAATATCTGATTTTAAAGAGATTATCGAAAATAACTACTACTATTTCGATAAAACAAAATTTATAGAAAATATTTTAGAAGATGGCTCAAAAGTTAAATTATTTACTCGTCCGAGAAGATTTGGCAAAACACTGAATATGTCGATGTTAAAATATTTTTTTGATATTAAAAATAAAGGCGAAAATAGAAAATTATTTGAAAATTTAGAAATTTCTAAAAGTGAATATTTTGAAAAGCAGGGAAATTTCTTTGTAATCTCTATTTCTTTCAAAAATTATGATGCAGAAAGCTGGGAAAGCGGATTTAACACGATTAAAAATGAGATAAAATTACTATATAACGAATTTTATTTGATAAGAGATAATTTGAATCAAAGTGATTTAGCAGATTTTGACGCTATTTGGCTGAAAAAAAATAATGCTGACTGGATTAATTCTTTATTTAATTTGACCAGATATTTATACGAACTTTCTGGAAAAAAAGTAGTTGTTTTAATAGATGAGTATGACCAGCCAATAATTGATTCCTATATAAAAAGGAATTATGAGAAATGTATCGCGTTTTTTAAAGCATTTTATGGAAAAGTTTTGAAAGATAATAATTACTTGGAAATGGGGATTTTGACAGGTATTTTGCGAGTCGCAAAGGAAAACATCTTTTCAGGTTTGAATAATTTAGAAGTTCACACAATTTTAGATGATGAATTTACAGAATACTTTGGAATTATGGAAAATGAAGTTGAAAAATCTCTTGAAGATTTTGACTTAAAATATGAATTAAATGATGTTCAAAAATGGTACAATGGGTATTTATTCGGCGAAAAAAAAGTTTATAATCCTTGGTCGATTATTAATTTTTTAAAAAACGGAAAATTAAAGCCTTATTGGGTAAATACAAGTGAAAATGGGTTTATAAAGCTATATTTACAAAAAATGAAAAAAGAAATTTTCGATGATTTTTCAAAACTTTTGAATAAAGAAGAAATTTTTGAAATAATTAACGATAGTATGACTTTTGGAAATTTAGAAGCGAATTTTGAGAAAAACATTTGGAATCTATTTTTTCATAGTGGCTATTTAACACTAGCTAGAGAATATAATGAAAATAACGAAGAAACATATTTAAAAATTCCAAATGAAGAAATTTTAAAAATGTTCTCAAATATGTTTATTGAAGTATATTTTGGAAATTCTAATAATTTTTCAAAATTAACTAATGCATTAAAAAATGGAAATATCGAAAATTTTAAAATTGAACTAAATAAAATTTTGTTAGAAAATACAAGTATTTTTGATGTGTCTGGAATCTATAAAGAACAATTTTATCATGGATTAATACTCGGATTAATTTTAAAATTAAAAAATGAATACGAAATTTTATCAAATAGTTTCGCTGGAAAAGGTCGATACGATTTACTTTTGAAACCTAAAAATATTTTTGAAAGAAAAGAAGGAATTATCATTGAATTAAAAGCAATAAATACAGATAATTTAAAATTAAATTCAGAAAAAATTCACGAAAAATTGTTAAACGAATGTGAAGTCGCACTACATCAAATTGAAGAAAAAGAGTATACTTCAATTTTGAAAAATGCTGGAATTGACAATATTTTAAAGATTGGAATTGCGTTTTTTGGAAAAGAATTTGAAGTAAAATTTGCGAGAGAATAATTTATGAAAAATCTTTTATGATTTGAATTTAATTTTTAAATTAATCATGAAAAAATTAAGAGGTAAAACAATGAGAAAAATATCTATTTTATGAAACAAATACTCCAATTGGAAAAATTGGGATTGCTACGACAGAAAATGACTCTCACATCACAGATTTAACTTGGGAATCTGATTTTGAAAATTTAAAAAAAGAAAATAATTTTCAAATTTGTGAAACTGAACTGATTAAACAAGCGAAAAAACAGCTTTTTGAATATTTTGAAAAAAAGCGAAAAAATTTTGATTTGCCACTTTTGAAAGAAGGAACACCATTTCAAATTTCTGTTTGGAACGCTCTTGAAAAAATTCCTTATGGCGAAACTCGTTCTTACAAAGATATTGCAATCGCAATTGACAATCCAAAAGCTGTTCGTGCAGTTGGAATGGCAAATAATCGAAATAAAATTGCTATTTTTATTCCATGTCATCGTGTGATTGGTGCGGATGGGAAGTTAGTTGGATACGGTGGCGGACTTCATATTAAGCAATTTTTGTTGGAACTGGAAGGTATTAAAATAAAATAGTTTAATAAAACCTTTTCGTTGCTTTTTATTATCTTTTATGTTAAAATTTTATTAACTAAAATAACAAGAAAGGGTGTGAAATCAATGATAACCGTTTCTATAAATGCTAATCCTGACATAGAAAATAAAATAAATAACTATGTTAAGGAAAACAATATCAATTTAAACCAAGTAATGTTAGATTTAATTCTTGAAAAAATCGAAGATGAAGAGGACTATAAATTGGCTGTTGAGGCTTATAAAGAAGAAAAAGACAACAGAGGAAACTGGATTAGCCACGAAGATTTAATAAAAAAATTAGGGTTGGAAAATGAAATATAGTCTAATGTACTCTGAAAAAGCACAGAAACAGCTAAATAAACTAGATAATTCTATGAAATCAAAAATTTTAAAATATATCGATCAAAATCTTTTCGATACAGATAATCCAAAAAAATTTGGAAAACCTTTGAGATATAATCTAAAAGGATTTTGGAGATATCGAGTTGAAAATTATAGAATTATTGTAAAAATTGAAGAAAGTGAACTAGTTATTTTGATTGTTCAAATAGATAAAAGGGATAAAATTTATATTTAGAATTTCTGAATTGAATTTTAAATTATTGGGTTAAATTGAGTATTAAAAACAAAAAAACTGTCTGATATTCCTATTTTTAAGAATATAAGGCAGTTTTTTATTTCATTAAAATTAAATAGTATTAATATAAACTTTATTTACAGAATAAAAATTATATTTTAATTAAACAGTAAGATATCTTAAATTTAATAAAATATTATTAATGTCTTACATATATAGTTCTTGTATCATAGTTAATTTCAATATCATATCCATCTAAATTTATGTTTTTTACTTGTTTTGCAACAAATTTTCCATCATCTCTTGTACGATATGAAAATTTTATATTTCTATATCGTAATCCATTTATTTTACATAATGGATATGTTACTCTTACATAAGCAAGATAATTTTCGGTATTTGGATCTTCTTTAATAGAAGTTACTTTCCCATTTTCACAATAACCTGTAACATTTTCAAATGTTTTAGTTCCCACTTCCCCAGCTCTTGCATAAGCTACCATAGAAGTAAAAAAAGTCATTAATAGTAAAAATTTTTTCATTTTTTATTTCTCCTTAAAATTTTAATTTAATAATTATTTGTAACTAACTAGTATAAAAACTAAATCTACTATATTATACCCCCCACATTTGATTTAAATTATATTTTACTTAAAAAAAACTTATTTTAATAACCAAAATTATAATAGTAACAACTTCCTTTTAAGATGCAAAAAACTACACCTTCTAAATTACAAATAATTTTTTAGGTGCAGTTCATATTTTTTATAAAATCTCAACTAACAAACTTTGAAATCCTTCAAGAACAACTTTCTCCCCATCATTCTCAATCCCATCAAAATTATTAATCAAAATCTTTCCAATTTTAATTTCTTTTTCTTCAAGAACTTTTGCAATTTCACTCAACTTAACTTCTTGTTTCAACTCAGAAAAATTATTGATACAAAGAACTTTCTGATTTTCATATTTTCTTATATATGCGATTATTTCATCATTTTCCAATTCTACTGGAATAAATTCTCCAAAAGTCAAACAATCTGAATATTTTCCATTTTGCCGTAACTCAATCATTTTTTTATAATGGGCAAAAATTGAATTTTCATTATTTATTTGAGATTCTGCATTTACTTTATCTTGACTTCCAGTTAATTCTATCCACGCTTTTACATTTTCATTTTTTGAAAATCCAGCATTTTTACTGCTATTCCATTGGAAAGGTGTTCTTGAATTGTCACGGCTTCTTTTGTTTACAAAATATAGTGCTTCTTTAGGAGAAAATCCTTCTCCCAATGCACGTTGATACTGATCTTTGCTGGCAATATCATCAAACTGTGCTATATCAGTTCTCTCAAAATTGTCCATTCCTATTTCCTGTCCCTGATAAATAAACGGTGTCCCACGTAAAAAGAAAAACAATGTCGCAAGTAATTTTGCATTTATTTCATTTGCTTTCTTCCCTAAAAATTTATTCAAACTTCTAGGTAAATCATGATTTTCCAAAAATGGTGCTCCCCATCCATATTTCTGCTGTGTCAGCTGACTTTCAAAAATTTTTTTTCTCAATTCATTAATTTTCACATCCTGCACTGAATAGTAAAAACCTTCTTTCGCCATATCCAAATCAGAATAGCTGAAATCAAAAATCATTGAAAAAAATCCATCTTCACCAATAAAATCATTGTATCTTTCGTATTCAAGTAAAGGTGTTTCAGCTACAGTCATGCAGTTGTACTTCTTAAATGTTTTTTCTGTCAGTTCTCCTAAAAATTCCTCAATTCCTGGCTGATTTAACGTATATTTTATGCTAAATGCAAAGCCATCGGCTCCATCAACAGGCAAGTCTAGATAATCTTTGTCTTTTTTTATTGAATTTATAGCATCTACTCTGAAACCTGCAATTCCTCTTTTCAGCCAGTAATTTACCATTTTATAAAGTTCTTGCCTAACTTCTGGATTTTCCCAGTTCAAGTCAGGCTGTTTTTTTGTAAATAAATGCAGATAATACATTTCATTTCCGTTTTCATCAGTTTCCCCTTCAACCTTTTCCCAAGCAGAACCTCCAAAGTGACTTCTCCAGTTTGTCGGTGGCAGTCCATTTTTCCCTCTCTTAAAAATGTAATAATTTCTGTATTTGCTTTCAGGATTTTTCAATGCTTCTATAAACCACTCATGCTCATCAGAAGTATGATTAATTACTAAATCTAGAATTATCTTTATTCCTCTTTTTTCTGCCTCTGAAATTAATCTTTCCAAATCTTCCTTTGTTCCAAATTCAGGATTTATATCATAATAATCAGAAATATCATATCCATTGTCATCCATTGGTGACTTATACACAGGACAAATCCAAATAAGAGTTATCCCTAGTTCTTTTAGATAATCCAATTTTTCAGTAATTCCATTCAAATCTCCAATTCCATCATTGTTGCTATCATAAAAACTTCTTGGATATATTTGATATCCAACTTCTTTTTTCCACCATTTTTTATCTAGTTTTTTTGTATCCATATTTTCTCCTTCATATTCAATAAAGTCATTTTTTTAAACCTGCCAATCTAAATATGCAGATTGACAGGCATTAAGGTGATGCCGATGATGAATTTTAACTATTTTTTACTAATAATCAAAAACAAAATGACTATAGCTATCAAAATAGTAAAATCCCAATTCATTTTTATCACCTCCATTCAGCGTGGATTCATTGCCAAGTTTGCATTCTTGACAATATGATATTATATCACAAAAAAAGACACTACTTCAATAGTAGTGCCTTTATTTTTGCAATTTATTTTACCATACCACGCCGAATGGTTATTTTTCTAAATAATTATATCATAAACTGATTAACATTTCAAGCACTAAAAATTTATTTTCATTTTAAAATTATTCAAATGTAATCTATTTTAATACTGGCCAGAAGTCTTTATTAGCTTCAATCAAGTCATCTAAAATAGCTTTTGCAACAGATGCACTTGGTACAGTTCTTGACAATGTGATTGCCTGCCAAAGTTTTTGGTATGAACCTTCAATCCATGCTTCTACTGTTAATTTTTCAACTGATACTTGTTGTTCCATTAATCCTTTTTGGAATTGAGGAATTTTACCTTGAACAATTTTTTCAGGACCATTTGAACCTACTATACAAGGTACTTCAACCATTGCAGTTGAATCAAAGTTTGAGATTGCTCCGTCATTTTCTACGATTAATAACATTCTTTCTTTTGTATCATAAGCGATTGCTCTTGCCAAGTCAACTATGTATGAAGCATGATCGTCTACGTGAAGTTTGCTATCTTTTGCTGTTCCTTTTTCAGCGATTGCTCTACATTCTCCAAATACAAATTTTTCTCTTCCTTCCATTACTTCATTTGCTCTTGTGTGATTAGGATCTGAATGTTCTACCACGTAATCAGGGAAAAAGTAATATTTTAAGTAAGTATTTGGCATTGTTGTAGGGTCAATTGCAAATACGTCTCTCGCTTTTGTGAATGTATCATTCCAGCTTGCTTCTGTGTTTTCCCCTTCAATTTCTACATTATATCCAATTTTTGCCACTTTTTCTCTTAAAGCAGGCATTAAATCATTTCCTTCTTTATCTCTAATGTCTGTCCACCATCCAAAGTGATTTAATCCAAAGTATCTGATTACCATATCTTTTCTTGATTCAAGCCCAAGCATTTCAGCCATTCTTATTTCAATTCCGATTGGCATATCACAAATATTTAATATTTTAGAGTTTGGACGTAATCTTCTAGTTGCTTCTGCTACAATTGCTGCAGGATTTGAATAGTTTAACATCCACGCATTTGGTGAATATTTTTCCATATAATCAACTAATTCAATAACTCCACCGATTGAACGCATTCCATAAGCAATTCCTCCAGGTCCACAAGTTTCTTGCCCCAATACTCCGTGTCTTAAAGGTATTTTTTCATCTTTTTCACGCATTGCATATTTTCCAACTCTTATATGTGCCATAACAAAGTCAACATCTGTAAATGCTGTTTCAGGATCTGTTGTATAAACAAAGTTAATATCAGGTGCTTTTTCCTTTATAATAATGTCACAAGCCTTTGCTATAACTTCCTGTCTTTCTGCATCGTTATCATAAAATTTTATTTGTCTAATTGGAAATTTATCTAAATTTTCAAGTAACATCAACACAATTCCCGGAGTAAATGTACTCCCTCCACCAGCTACTGCAATTGAAAATTTCTTCATAAATAATCATCTCCATTTCTATATTTTATTAATTTTTATTTCCTATTTACATTGTTATAATAACACACTTTTTTTAAAAAGTCAATACTTTTATATAATTCTTTTTAAAGATTTAAAAAGATTTATATAAACCTTTTTTTATTGCTATTTATTATTATTTATTGTATAATCATAGTAATAATAATTAAAATCGAATTTAAGAATTGTAAGAAAGGTTTATATAAATGAATAAATATGAAAAAGTCTATTATGACATAAAAGACAAAATTAAAAATGGTATCATAAAATCAGGAGATTTTTTAAAAAAGGAAGCTGATCTTGCAAAAGACTATAATTTTTCCAAACTTACTGTAAGAAAAGCTCTTGCTATGCTGGAAACGGAAGGTTATATTCAAAAAGTGAAAGGAAAAAAATCAATTGTACTGGAGAAAAAAAATTTGGAAAATATTTCTCTGACTTCAATTCAAACTGTACAGGAAATTAGTAGACTTCAAAATATTAATCTTGAAACTGACTTAATCAGTTTATATATTGTTCAAGGGAATAAAAAATTAATGAAAGAATTTCAAGTTTCTGAAAGTGCTGATTTTTATAAAATTGTTCGTACAAATTCCTTGAATGGGGAAGTCCTAAATTATTCTATTAGTTTTTTTGATAGAAGAATTGTACCTTTTTTGAATGAAGAGATTGCTAAAAAGTCAATATATGAATATTTGGAAAAGGAATTAAAGCTAAAGATTGGTTATTCCCGAAGAGACATCAATTTTAGAAAAATTACTCCCGAAGAACAGAAATACCTTAAATTAGAAGATATAAATATGGTTGTTGTTATCAAAACTCATGCCTATTTATCAAATGGCACATTATTTCAATATGAAACAATAATTCATCATCCTGAAAAATTTACTTTCACTGCTATTGCTAAAAGATAACATAATAAATGCTTCTTGCTGGATAATAAACTTATACTATTTTCTGATGAATTTATTATAAATCCTGTTTAGCAAGGAATCCTGTTGTCTTACCAGAAAATAAATAAAATATGTTTTCAATTTTTTAATAGAGTTTAATATTTTGTATAAAAAGAAAGAACTTTCTCAAGTCTCGTATTCTAAAACTTTAAAATTTTTGACTTTTGAAAATTCTTTCTTAATTTTTTTTATAAAATTTAATTTCAATTATTTATCAAATTTTATTTTTATCCTTTTTTCATCATGTCTTCAATTCTTTCTCTTACTTGAGGTACTGACAATCCGATGATTACTTGAATAGCTGATCCTTTTCTAACTACACCATGAGCTCCTGCTGCTTTAAATGCTGCATCTGGCAATAATTTGCTTGGATCTTTTACACTTACTCTAAGTCTAGTTGCACAGTTATTAAGTTCTTCGATATTTTCTCTTCCACCTAATGCTTCAAGAATGATTGCACCTTTTTGAGCATATTCATCTCCACCAGCTATGGCTGCTGCACCTTGCGCTCCATCTTCACCATGTTTAGCTTTATAGTCAGCTTTTGTATAGAGTTTCATTTCTTCATCTTCATCTTCTCTACCTGGTGTTTTCAGATTCATTTTTTGAATTAAGAATCTAAATACAAAGAAGTATATTGCTGTAAATATTAATCCAATTACTATTTGAATAATTACTGTTCCAGAGTGATTTTTAAACATTGGTATCCAGTTCAGGAATAAGAAGTCTAGTAATCCTCCACCCATATTTCCAACAACTCCGAAAGCATACATTGTTGCAGCCATTGTTGCAGCCAAGAAAGCATGAACTGCAAATAACACTGGAGCTATAAATAAGAATGTAAATTCCAATGGTTCAGTTATACCTGAAATTATTGCTGTAAATACTATAGGTATTAATAATGCTGCTACAGCTTTCTTTTTATTAGGTTTTGCAGTAGCATACATAGCAAGTGCTATTCCCGGTGCACCGAATATTTTTGAATTTCCGTGTAATGCAAATCCACCTTGCGGGAATAAAGATTTCAATGATTGTGCACTTTGAGCAAATTCTTTTATATGTTGAACCCAGTAAACTTGAATTCCATCAGGAACTGCTGCTGGCCCAAATATAAATGGTGTGTAAACAAAGTGGTGTAATCCTGTAGGAATTAATATTCTTTCTAAGAATGTATAAATCCATACTCCAAATATTCCTGAAGCTTTCATAAATCCTTGCAATGCACCAATTCCCATTTGAATCTTAGGCCAAATTAATACTGTTAAGAAAGCACAAGGAATCATAACTACAAATCCTACTATATATACAAATACTGAACCTTGGAATACTCCCAAGAAATCAGGCAATTTTTTATCAAAGTATTTATTATGTAGATATACTACTAACGCTGCTATTAAAATACCACCAAATAAGTTTGTATCTAATGTTGGAACTCCACCTATTGCAGCATATCCTGTTACTTTGTTAGTTATTTGTTCAGCTGCATCTATTCCATAAAATACTTTTAATATTGCACTTACAAAATAATTAAATGTTGTATATAATGCAAATGTTTCCATACATGCTCTGGCATTTGTTTTTGTTGCAAGACTAATTGGCAATCCAATCGCAAACATTATTGGCATTTGTCTAAATACTGTCCAACCACCTTCTTGTATCACGAACCAAAAATTATACCATATTGTTCCCTCTTCAGCAATTTTTCCCATAACTTGCGTATTAGTAAATACTGAAGACAATCCTACGACTATCCCAGTGAACGCAAATAATAAAACCGGTGCCATCATCGCCCCACCAAATCGTTGAATTTTTTTCATCATAGTTGAATACCTCCTAAAAATTTTATATATTTGATTTATTTTTTCCTTATTTTAAATATACCACACTTTTTTAAATTGTCAAGACATTTACGTATATCTTTTTTAAAAAATTTTTTCAAAAAAATAATCGCCAAGTTAAAAATAGCGATTATTTAAGACTTTTCTTTATTTTACAGTTATTATTTTCTTTTAAAATTATTAATTTTTTAATTTAAATTTAAAATTCAATTTTAACTTCTATTCCAAAATGATCTGACACTATTTCCTTATTTTTGTTATTAAATATGACTTTGCTTTCCTTCACTTTTAATTTCTTGTTACTAAATATATAATCTAGCCGTTTTGGGCTTTATCATTGTCCCAGCCATGAATATTTTTATCTACAGTTATTCCGTTGTCTTTCTTTTCAGCCATGGTGTATGTATCAAAAAGTCCTTGAGCTAATATATTTTCATAATCTTTTTTATTTCCAATTGCATCTGTATTAAAATCACCCATTAATATTTTCAAATTATTATTTTGAGTTCTATTTAAAATTGTCTGAATATTTTTCCCCATATCTTCAGTTTCACAATTTGGCAGATTCATATGGCAACTGTAAAATTCGATATCCTGACCTTCATAGTTTATTGTGATGCTGACAATTCTTCTTGCGGAAATTGTTCTCACAGACTGTGCAAAAGTACAGTAAAATTCATCCTCGGCTTTTATTTTATGTCTTGTAATGACTGCCACGCCTTCATTATATTTCCCAAAACCTATATGTGAATTGCTCCAATGAAGGTAGTAATCTGTATCTGTATATTTTTGCAATGTTTCCAGAAGTACCCAGGCATAGTTTCCTTCTCTTATGTCATCAAAAATAATTTTATTGTTCATAAGCTGGTTCACTTCCTGCATCGCAATAACATCATATTGTTTTTCCGCAATGGTTCTTGCCAGAATATCAATTTTTTCCATTTGATTTTCTTCCAGCCATGCATGAACATTTACTGTTAATATTTTCATAATATTCTCCTCATTCATTCTTAAATTTTATTTTTAATAAAATTTATAGTTTTTTTTTACAGAAAAAATAAATCATATTTTTATTATGTTAATTTAATGTTACAATATTTTTTTTACTTTGTCAACGAAATAATGCCAAAAATAAAAATTAAAATAACATTTACGTATATGTTGACTTTTGGCATAAAATATAGTATATTTAGTATTGAGAAAGAAAAATTTAATTTTATTAATAATTTTAAGGAGGAAATAGAAATGTTTGAGAGAAGTTCTGGTATTTTGTTACATCCTACTTCACTTCCTGGAAAATATGGAATTGGAAGTTTAGGAAAGGAAGCATATAAATTTGTTGATTTCCTAAAAAAATCAAATCAAAAATTATGGCAAATTTTCCCACTTGGACCGACTGGATATGGTGATTCGCCTTACCAATGTTTTTCATCATTTGCTGGAAACCCATATTTAATTGATTTTGACTTGTTAATCGAGCAAAATTTATTAACTGAGGAAGATTTGAAAGATGTTAATTTTGGAGGAAATGAAGAATATATTGATTATGGTGCTATTTATAATCAAAAATATCCTTTGTTAAGAAAAGCATATGAAAACTTTAAAGCTAACGGAAATAAAGAATTAAAAGAAAAATTGGAAACTTTTAAAACTGAAAATAGCTCTTGGCTAGATGATTACAGCCTTTATATTTCTTTAAAAAATCACTTTAACGGACTTCCTTGGAATGAATGGGAAGATGACATTAGAACTAGAAAAGAAGCTGCTATAAATAAATACAAAGCTGAATTAGTTAATGAAATTGAATATCATAATTTTATTCAATTCCTATTCTTTACTCAATGGAATAATGTAAAAAAATACGCTAATGACAATGGAATAAAAATAATCGGAGATATACCAATCTTCGTTGCAGTAGACAGCTCAGACGCATGGGCAAATCCAGAAATTTTCCTATTCGATCCTGAACTAAAACCTGTTAAAGTAGCTGGTGTTCCGCCTGATTATTTCAGTGCCACAGGACAACTTTGGGGAAATCCTTTGTACGACTGGGACAAATTAAAAGAGTTAAACTACAAATGGTGGGTAGACAGAGTTAGAGCCAACCTTTCCACTTGTGACATCATAAGAATTGACCATTTCAGAGGATTTGATGAATATTGGGCTGTTCCTTATGGAGATAAAACAGCTGAAAATGGTACTTGGTGTCCAGGGCCTAGAACGGACTTATTTAACGCCATTAAAAATGAACTTGGAGAATTACCTATAATTGCTGAAGATTTAGGAACAATGACGCAAGGTGTTATTGATTTGAGAGAAGCAACTGGATTCCCTGGAATGAAAATTCTAGGATTTGCATTTGATTCCAAAGAAGAAAATGACTACTTGCCTCATACTTATACCAAAAATTGTGTAGTTTATACAGGAACTCATGATAACGACACATTAATTGGATGGTTTACAAAAGCCAATGAAGACGATAAACAATTTGCAAGAAACTATTTAAATTCAAGATCGGATAATGAAATCCATTGGGATGCAATAAGAGGTGCATGGAGCTCTGTTGCAAACATGGCAATCGCTCCAATTCAAGATTTTTTAGGATTAGGAAGCGAAGCTAGAATCAATACTCCTGGACTTGCTAGCGGAAACTGGCAATGGAGATTAAAAGATGGTGTATTGACAGATGAATTGGCAGAAAGAATTGCTAAATTAACAAAAGTTTACTCAAGATAGTTTGTAAACTTTTTTGAAATTATACAATTTATGATAAATAAAATAGAGAGAATATACAAAATTTGTATTGACTCTCTATTTTTTTTGCTTTTTTTTTCATATTTGACAGTAATCAAAAAAAAACAACTTTATAAAAAGTTGTTTTTAAATATTATTTTCAATCCTTATTTTAATGGATACTCTACTTTAACCTTTTAAAATCAAATCAAAGTAAACATAAGATAACTTGTTTCAATCCTTGTTTTAATGGATACTCTACTTTAACTCCAATTTCAGATCCCGTAGACCCATCTGTAAGAAAGTTTCAATCCTTGTTTTAATGGATACTCTACTTTAACATACGTAGAAATTTACTTCGAAAAAATAGAATATGGTTTCAATCCTTGTTTTAATGGATACTCTACTTTAACAACAACGTGCCAGTTTATATAGGAGAGAGAAATGAAGTTTCAATCCTTGTTTTAATGGATACTCTACTTTAACCTATAGATAAATTAAAAGGAAGAATAGAAATATGGACACCGTTTCAATCCTTGTTTTAATGGATACTCTACTTTAACCCCGTCTTTTGAGAAAATCCTTTATTTATTAGTATTACAGCGATTTTTTCAGACATTAAAATCACATTTTTTTGCTTAATTTTTATTATTTTTTGCTGTTTTTTTATCATTTTCCGTAACTCCTAATGCTCATTTTTATTGGCTTTGAGTGGATTTTTCTTCTTATTTTTCATTTCTTATAGTGGTAGGAATTTTTTCCACAGTCTTATTTTACCATATTTTTCTAATTTTTCAAAATTTTTTTTGATTTTTTGTATAAATAACTTCTATTGCCGTTCAGTTGGATAGTGTATTTGTTATGAATTTTTTCAGCAAGGGGACAAGCCCCTTATTATTAAAAATATTTTAGTTTTTAAATAAAATTTAGTATCACACTTCCAATTTCTATCTGTTTTCATTTTTATCTTTTAATTTTTTCTGAATAAACTTTACCAGCAAAAATCCAGTTAATCCTCCAGTAATCACTGCAATAACTACTAGTATTTCTTCTAAATCCATATTTCACCTTTTTCTTTACTTTCAAAATTATTTTCCTAATAACTTCTTAATTCCTTCAATCAGCAAAACATGCTCCTTCTCAAGCACCCTCTTCTGCAAGATTTCAGGTGTATCATCACTAAGCACAGGAACTTTCATCTGTAAAATTACTTCTCCCGTATCAACTCCTGTATCAACAAAATGAATTGTGCAACCGCTTTCAGTTTCTTTTGCTTCGATAACTGCTCTGTGAACATTCATTCCATACATTCCTTTTCCACCAAATTTTGGAAGCAATGATGGATGGATATTTATAATTTTTCTTGACCATTTTTTTATAAATTCTGGCGATAAAATTGACAGATATCCTGCTAATACGATATAATCTGTTTTTTTGTCATCATTTTCAAGGATATCGCTAATTTCATCAGATAATTTTTCTTTTAATACTTTTCTGTCAAGCAAAACATTTTTTATACCATGTTTTTCTGCTCTCTCCAATCCATAGCACTCTCTATCTGCAATTACATAAGAAATTTCACAATTTAAGTTTCCTTGCTCAATATTGTTAATAATTGATTGTAAGTTCGACCCTCCACCAGAAACTAGAACTGCTATTCTTTTTTTATTTTTATTAAACATTTTTTCACTCTCTTTAAAATTTTTAAATTTTGACAAGGAGTCAAGACCCCTTGTTTTAGAAATGTATTTTATTTATAATTTTAGTATAAATTAATTTTTTTGTCGCCTTTAACGATAGTTCCTAATTCATAGGCTTCTTCTCCATTTTCAGCTAAGATATCAATAACTGTTTGAGCATCATTTTTATTTACAATAACAACAAATCCAACTCCCATATTGAATGTTCCCCACATTTCTTCTTCTGGAACTTTTGAGAATGTTTCGTGCTTGAATATTGAATGAACTTTTACTTTCGCTTTTTCGATATTTGCACAAAGTCCGTCAGGTATTGTTCTTGGAACATTTTCAATTAGCCCTCCACCAGTGATATGAGCCATTCCGTTAATTTTTACTTCCTTCATTACAGCCTGAACTGGTTTTACATAAATCTTTGTAGGAGTCAATAAATGCTCTCCAATTGGTTTCCCATTGTAAACTTCAGTAAAGTCAGTAAATAATTTTCTAATTAGTGAAAAACCGTTACTATGAGCTCCGCTTGATGGAATTGCAATTAAAACATCGTTTTCTTTAACATCTGAACCATTGACAATTTGATCCTCTTCTACTGCACCTACTGCAAATCCTGCTATATCGTATTCTCCTGGTGTGTAAAATCCCGGCATTTCCGCTGTTTCTCCACCAATTAAGGAAGCTTCTGACTGCAAGCATCCTTCCACAACTCCACTTACAATTTCAGCCGATACATTTGAATCTAATTTTCCACAAGCTAAGTAATCTAGGAAAAATAGCGGTTTTGCTCCGTGACACAAAATATCGTTTATACACATTGCCACACAGTCTATTCCAACTGTGTTGTAAATTCCTGTTTCAAATGCAACTTTTAATTTTGTCCCAACTCCGTCAGTTCCAGAAACCAGCACAGGCTTTTTATAATCTCCTAATTTGTACAATGCCCCAAAACTTCCTAAATCATTCATAACATTGGCATTATACGTACTTTTTGCACCATTTTTTATTTTTTCTACACTTTTGTATCCTTCTTCTTTATCTACTCCCGAATCTTTATAAGAAATTGACATTTTCTCCTCCTAATTTTATTGTATTGATATTTCATATTTATTATTTTATCATCAATGTTTTTAATTAATCCCACCAACGATCAAAAATTGATACTTCATTTTCTCTATACTCTGGATATAACAATGGATTTATTTTTTTCCAAGGTATTGTTAATATGCTTCCTGCATCACTAAATGTATCTGTTAGTTCAAGTGTAGCAAATTCAAATGTTAAGCCTTCATCTGAAAAATAAAATCTTTCTGGAACATTTCCTGTATATCTTGATTTTTCTTCATATTCAAGCCCTTGATCATAATTTTCTTTCAATAACCTTGAAATTCTGCCATCATTTTCCTTATAATTTATTATTATATCTTTTAATTTTAATTTTTTCTTTTTATTAATATCAATATTTATATAATTAACATCGCCATAGTCTCTCACAGCCAATGTAGCACCTCGACTTATACTTTTAAATGAAACAATATTTCCTTTTTGTCCTAAATATACTATAGCTGCACCGAATGTATAATTATAAGCACTTTCATTTTCATAGTTTTCATTATTTAACTTATTGAATTTATTTGAAATCATTTCTTTTAATTTTTCTTTATCAGAAACATTTTTTTCTCCATCAAATATAGCATTACTTAATTCTTTAACTAAAATGTCATTCACCCATTTTATCTTTGTTACAGGTAACATAATTCTATATTCATTATATGCTATACCTTCTGATGTCTTAACATTTTTTACTTTATCAAAAATAACTTCATAATTCACATCTAAATGCGGTACATCACTTTCTATATTTTTATTATATGTATCAGTATACCCAATACTTGCTATTACTATTGACATTATTAAAATAAACTTTTTCATATTCTCATTAATTTCTTTCATATAAATTTTCTATTTTTTTAATTCTTTCAAAGCCTCTTTTTGAATTGGTGTCAACGAAGCATAAAATTCTTCCTCATAATCTCCCAATCCAGCAGGATAATCTCCATTAAAGCACTCCATGCAAAGCCCAGTATAAGGTGCATCAAAATCAAGCCCTATCGAATCAATCAGTCCATCTATGCTAAGAAATGCAAGTGAATCTGCCCCTATATACTCTCTTACTTCCTCAACAGTTTTATTCGCTGAAATCAATTCAGAGGATTTTGAAACATCTATTCCGTAAAAGATAGGAAATTTAAATTCTGGAGAGGCAATACGGACATGCACTTCTTTTACTCCTGCTTCTTTTAACAGTTGAACTATACGGCTTGAAGTTGTTCCACGGACTATTGAGTCATCTATCATAACCACAACTTTATCTTTTACAACACTTTTTACAGCAGATAACTTCATTCTGACACCTTGCTCACGCAATTCCTGAGTTGGCTGAATAAAAGTACGGGCTACATATTGATTTTTTATTAGTCCCATTTCATAAGGCTTTCCAATTTCCTCTGCATATCCGCTTGCCGCTGATAATGATGAGTTGGGAACTCCGATTATCATATCTGCATGTTCAACTGGGGCTTCCTGTGCCAATCTTCTACCACATCTTTTACGGGCAGAATGAACATTTACTCCTGAAATATCTGAATCAGGTCTTGAAAAATACACATATTCCATTGCCGCAATGGCAGTTGAAGTATTTTCAGTATATTTTTCAATTCTATATCCTTCTTTGTTAATGATAATTATTTCTCCAGATCTAATATTTCTAATAAATTCTGCTCCCACGATTTCCAATGCACATGTTTCACTTGCCAAAATATACGCTCCGTTTTTGGTTTGCCCTAAAATTAATGGACGAAATTCAAAGGGATCAACTGCACCATATAATTCCGTTTGAGTTTGAACTAAGAAAGAAAATCCGCCTTTTATTTGTCTTAACGCATCTTTCAATTGGCTTAAAAAGTTCTTTTCTTTACTTCTTCTAATCAAATGAACCAACACTTCTGTGTCTGATGTAGAATGAAAAATCGCACCATGTTCTTCCAGCTCTTTTTTTAATGTTTTTGCATTAATCAAGTTTCCATTGTGTGCCAAAGCAATACTTCCATCAAAAAATTGAAATAAAAATGGCTGAATATTACGTCCGCTACCGCTTCCAGAAGTTGCATATCTAACGTGTCCAATAGCACAACTTCCTTTCAAACGGTTAAAAATTCTGTCATCATTAAATACTTCCGACACTAATCCAGGCCCACGATGTCCATTTACACGTTTACCATCACTTACCACAATTCCTGCCGCTTCTTGCCCTCTGTGCTGAAGACTGTGAAGTCCGTAATAAGTCAGTCTTGCTGCATCAGGATGTCCATAAACTCCAAATACTCCACATTCCTCATTCAAACTCTTAATCATTTGTAGTTTTCCTCCATTTTTATTATAAATATTTTAGTTTATAATTTATCAGTATTTTCTAATTTTATTTAAATGACAAGGGGTCTTAACCTCTTGCTAATATTTAATTTTAGAAATTTATTTTAAAACTTCTTCCAGACGACGAAGCACTTCACGATATGCTCCCATTACATCTCCCAAATCTTGTCTAAATCTATCTTTATCCAATTTTTTAAGCGTATCTTTATCCCAAAGTCTCATTGAATCTGGACTAATTTCATCTGCAAGCAATATATTTCCGTCTTTATCTCTTCCAAATTCAATTTTATAATCTACTAAAATCAAGTTCATTTTGTCAAATAATGTAGACAACAAATCATTAATTAAGAAAGTTTGTTTTTTTATCTCAGCCAATTCTTCTTCAGTAACCAATTCCAATGCTAAAGCGTGATCATCATTCAACAACGGATCTCCTAAATCATCATTTTTGTAAGACAATTCAAAAGTAGGTCTTTTAAAAATTTTCCCTTCTTCAGCCGCATATCTTTTTACAAAACTTCCAGTCGCCCTATTTCTAATAATCACTTCCAAAGGAACAATTTCCACCTTTTTACAAAGCTGTTCCCTTTCATTCAAAGTTTTAATCCAGTGAGTTTTTACACCATGTTTAATTAAATATCCATAAAGTAATGTAGAAATTTTATTATTCAAAATCCCCTTATCTTCCAATTGATCTTTTTTAATCCCATTAAATGCAGTCGCATCATCTTTAAAGTACATAATTATTTCATCTGCTTTATCTGTTTCAAAAATTGATTTTGCTTTTCCTTCGTAAATTTGTTCTCTTTTTTCCATTTTTATTTCCTCCATTTTTTACATTTTTATTTTAAATTTTTTATACTTTCACACAAGGAATCAAAATTCCCTTATCGCTTTTATTTTTTAAATTAAGTTATGTTAGACAAATATTAAAGATTATAGCTCAACTTTTTTCTCATTATCAGCAATAAATTTAGCTTTCATTTCTTTTCTAAATGTAACCAATTTTTCTCTAATTTCAGGATATTTAATCGCAAGAATTTGCACAGCTAACATTCCTGAATTGTATGAATTATTAATTCCAACAGTTGCCACTGGAATAGATTTTGGCATTTGAACAATTGAATAAAGTGCATCCAATCCTTCAATTGCACCATTTAAAGGTACTCCAACTACAGGCAATATTGTTTTTGAAGCAATAACTCCTGGTAAATGTGCCGCAAGTCCAGCTCCAGCGATAATCACTTCTGCACCTCTTTTTTCAACATCAGCTAAAACTTCCTCCAATTTTTCAGGAACTCTGTGAGCTGACAATACATAAGCTTCAAACTCAATCCCAAATTCTCTCAAGCAATTTGCTGCACCTCTCATTTTATCAGTATCTGACTGACTTCCAAAAAATATTGCTACTTTCATTATAATTCCTCCTTCTAAGTTTATTATTTTACTATTAGATTTTGCCGTATATTTATATACATCTCAAGCGTATTTACAACATTGTCAACTGCAAGCGCATTCAAATTATCATAATTTTTATTATCTATTTTATCCAATATTTTTTTAGATAATTCCACACCCTTATCCCCTTGCTCAAGTATTTTTATATACACATCTTTTTTTAAATACATTGAATATATTTTAGAATCTGTTGTTAATTCTTTTGTTTTTTTTAATTGTTTTTCTACTTCCATTAAAATTAACTCTAATTCTGCCCTGTATTTCTTCTGATTCTTTATATCAACATTAAATTTTTCATTTTTTCCAATAGAAATCTCATTCCAGTCATATAATCTGTCATCAAAAATTCCCATTAATAGATTTAATTTTCTTAAATTCATGTATAAATTATCATCAGATATGGAATTTGATATTATTGTTTTTTCTTCCTCGTAATCTTCTTGTTTCACTTTCTTATTAAGTGTTCTAAATATTTGTTTTCTTTTATATAAAATTTTTAAATATTCATCATTTAAAATTTTGCCTTTTGAATAATCATCTTTTTTATATTCTCCAGTTTCATAATAACTTCTAATTTCTTTTATTTTTGCTCTCTCTTCTCGTAGAATATTTATCCAATCCTGTACATACTTATCGAGATCTGCTAATTTAGGCTCTTTTTTTTGTACTTTTTCAAGATTGTCAATCTCTTTATAAAACTTTTCTAATCCAACATCCATTACTTTTTCATATACAAGAAAATCCTCAATATTCTTAGGTGTTCCTTTTACAAAATTATCATTTCCATCTAGGAAGCTTGACCTGTAAACATTATAATAGGCATCTTTATCTGGTGAATAAGCATAACCTGATAAAATCAGGCTATACTCACCTTTTTTATTTCTTATATCTAGTTCCTTTGAGTATTCTTTATCATAATAATTTATCTTCTTATTTTCAGTTTTTTCTGGAAAATGTAATATTTGCTCTATTGGTATTCCATCTTCCTGATTTGACTGACAGCTTATAATAAACAGAAAAGTTATAATCACTAAGAATAATCGTTTTTTATTCATAATTTTATAAAAATTCCTCTCGGTTAAAAATTTATTATTTATTTGAAAAATTTAATTCCATTTCTAAAGATATTTTGTTCTTTATCTCCATAAATATTTTTATAAACATTCTTTCCTTTTCTTTCAGAATGTCCCATTTTACCAAAGATTCTACCGTTATAAGCTAACATTCCTTCAATCGCATAATATGAACCATTTGGATTAAATTGTGAATCCATTGTCGAATTTCCATCCAAATCAACATATTTTGTAGCAATTTGATTGTTTTTGAATAATTTTTTGTATTCATCTTCTGTAATAATTATTCTTCCTTCACCGTGAGAAATTGCTACTGAATGAATATCCCCTTCTTTCATGCTAGAAAGCCAAGGCGAATTATTTGTAATAATTTTTGTTTGCACAATTTTTGACATATGCTTGTCAATTGAATTAAATGTCAATGTTGGTGAAGTTTCATTCAATTCACGAATTTCTCCATAAGGAAGTAATCCTGATTTTATCAACGCTTGGAATCCGTTACAAATTCCTAAAATTAATCCATCTCTCTTCAACAGATTTTCCACTGCTTCTTTAACCTTTTTATTCTTCAGCACAGCAACCATAAACTTAGCTGATCCATCTGGTTCATCTCCCGCACTAAATCCACCAGGTAACATTAAAATTTGCGAATTATTAATTTCTTTGACAAAATTATCAATTGAGCTTAAAATATTTCTATGTGACAAATTATTAAATACACCAATTTTTGCAAGTCCGCCTTCTCTATTAAAAGCTCTTTCCAAATCATATTCTGAGTTCGTTCCAGGGAATACTGGAATAAATACTCTTGGTTTTGCATAAGTGTTAGAAATATTACTAATTACATTTTGAGTTTCGATTTTTTCAAGTTTTTCATATTTTATACCTTTACAATGTGCAGTTTTATGTTCTTCGTCGACTTTTTTCTTAACTGGGAATATTTTTTCAAGTTTACTTTCCCAATTTCCAATTAATTCATCCAAGTCAAAAGTTGTATTATCTATAGTAATTTTCGCATTATCTATAACTTTTCCAAGTAAAACAGCATTTTTATTTTCAATATTTTCAGCAGTTTCTACAATAAATGCTCCATAATTTACCTTAAACCAGTCATTTTCATCAATTTGCGCTGTAACATCTACACCAAGTTTATTTCCAAATGCCATTTTTGCAATGCTTTCAGCAATTCCACCATTTTTTACAGCCACAGCAGAAATAATTTTTTTATTTCTTATATTTTCAGTTATAAAATCAAAGTTTGCTTTTAGCTCGTCAAGTTCTGGCAAATCATTTTCATCATTTGGCGTTGTAATCAAGTACACATTGTTTCCAGCCTTCTTAAATTCGCTAGAAATTACATTTTCCGCATCCGTAACACTCACAGCAAATGATACCAATGTTGGCGGCACAGAAATTTCGTTAAATGTTCCGCTCATTGAGTCCTTCCCACCAATTGACGGCAATCCAAAGGCTTTTTGTATATGCAATGTCCCTAATAATGCTGACAGCGGTTTACCCCATTTTTTAGAATCCTGTCCCAATCTTTCAAAATATTCCTGAAATGTAAATCTGATATTTTTGTAATTTCCTCCACCAGCAACAACTTTTGCCATTGATTCAATCACAGCATAAGCACCGCCGTGGAATGTGCTTTGTTTTGCAACATAAGGATTATATCCGTATCCAACCATTGAAGCAACATCAGTTTCTGCATTGATTACCGACACTTTTTGCACCGAAACTTCCGCAGGAGTCAACTGATATTTTCCACCAAATGGCATTAATACCGTCGTTGCTCCAATTGTTGAATCAAAAGTTTCAACTAATCCCCTTTGCGAAGCTACATTCAAGTCTTTTAAGTTATTTATAAATTTACTTCTAAAGTCATTTCCTTCAATTTCTCTGTTCAAATTCAATTTTGGTGTATTTTCAATTGTAATATTGATGTTTGAAGCAGCTCCGTTTGTATTTAGGAAATCTCTGGAAATATCAACAATCGCTTTTCCGTTGTATTTCATAACAAGTCTGTTTGAATCATTAATTTCAGCTACTTGATACGCTTCCAGATTTTCCTCGTTTGCAAATTCTATAAATTTATCCAAGTTTTGTTTTTCGATAACAACAGCCATTCTCTCCTGCGACTCTGAAATAGCAAGTTCTGTACCATTTAGCCCAATATATTTCACTCTTACCTTATTCAAGTCAATTTCAAGCCCGTCAGCTAATTCTCCAATTGCGACCGAAACTCCTCCAGCTCCAAAGTCGTTACATTTTTTAATTAATTTTGTAACATTTCTATTTCTGAAAAGTCTTTGAATTTTTCTTTCTACAATTGCATTTCCTTTTTGAACTTCTGCACTTGATTTTTCCGAAGATTCTGTTGTATGTTCCTTAGACGACCCTGTTGCTCCACCAATTCCATCTCTTCCAGTTCTTCCACCAAGTAAAATTACAATATCTCCATTTTCAGGCTTTTCCCGAATAATATTTTCAGCAGGTGCCGCTCCTACGACAAGCCCCAGTTCCATTCTTTTAGCCTTGTAGCCTTCATCATAAATTTCATTTACGTGAGTTGTTGCAAGCCCAATCTGGTTTCCATAAGAAGAAAATCCATGTGCAGCCACTTGTGTAATAACCTTTTGCGGTAATTTTCCAGCCATTGTATCTGCAATTTTTTCAGTTGGATCAGCAGAACCGCTAATTCTCACAGCCTGATAAACATAAGTTCTTCCAGATAATGGATCACGGATTGCTCCACCAATACAAGTAGAAGCCCCTCCAAACGGCTCAATTTCTGTCGGATGGTTATGAGTTTCATTTTTAAACTGCAAAATCCATTTTTCAGTAGTTATATTTTTTTCCCCATCTTCATTGATTCTTTCAATTGGCACATCAATATAAATTGAACAAGCATTTATTTCATCTGAAACTTCCAAATCTGGCAAATTCCCATTTTTTCTCTGCTCTTTTCCAAAAATTGTAGCAATATCCATAAGAGTCATCGGCTTTTTAGAAATTCTGTCAGCATGAACGTACTCCCTGCTTTCCAAGTACTCATTAATAGCCTTTTCTATAATATTTTTGTAAGTTTCATTTTCAATTTTTATATCGTCAATGATTGTTTCAAAAGTTGTGTGTCGGCAGTGGTCACTCCAGTAAGTATCAAGAACACGAATTTCAGTTTCTGTAGGATTTCTTTTTTCCTCATTTTTGAAATATTCCTGAATAAATAACAAGTCATTTACTGTCATTGCCAGTTCCAATTTATTTTTTAAATTTTCAATTTCTTCTTTTGTTTTTTCAGTAAATCCATCGTACACAATAACATCATCTTTATTTTCAGTTTCAACATTTTCACTTAAAATGTTCAAATCCTTTTCTCTTGCCTCAACTTCATTTATATAATATTTTTTTATTCTCGCAAGTTCATCAGGAGAAATTTTTCCGTATAAAATTATCAATTTTCCACTCTTTACGTTAATATTATTGTCTTTATCGATTAATAAATTTACACATTGAATTGCAGAATCTGCTCTCTGGTCATACTGACCTGGCAAAAATTCTACTGAGAAATATACATTTTCTGAATCTTTTTCTTCAAACACTTCATCCAGCGATCTAAAAACATTGTCAACATTTATTTCTGAAAATACCGTTGTTTCCAATTTTTCCAAATCATTTTCACCCAAGTTAAACACATCATAAATATTCAGAACTCTCACATCTCTAAGCCCGCTTATGCCTATATTTTCCTTCAAATCACTGAATAAATTCTGTGTTTCTACTCTAAAATCTTTCTTTTTTTCCACAAAGATTCTATAATTCATCTTTATCTCTCCTTCTCTATTTCATATTTTATAAAAAATAAAAATCCAAGCAAAAAAATTACCTAGATTTTCCATATATTTGTATATTTAATTTTTTATATTTTTTATATAACAAAGCAGACAATTTTACAATTTGTCTATTAAAAAATATCCTGATCGCTCTTCTGACAAAAAAATTTTTTTTCATCTTTCCTCCAATAAAATATTTCCCTAAAAAAATCTCACATTACTGTAAAATCTTCTACCTATTAAAAGTATAACAAAATTTTACTATTTTTTCAATACCCAAAAATTATTTCTGTGCCAAAATAAATTACTCTTTTCATAACATATTTTCCCAATATTTCTTAAATCTCAATTTCTTATTTTACTATTTTTTCTTTAATTTAATAGAATTTTATAATATTATTTATAATATTTTACTAAAAAATTTTAATTATTTTATTTTTACTATTGACATTTTGAATTTTCAAGGTACAATATTATTGACATAGATGAAAGGATGTGATGATTTATGAAAATCATTATTAGTGGAAAACAACTTAAAGTCACAGATGCAATTAAAACTTACGCTGAAGAAAAAATAAGCCGAATTTCCAAGTATTCAGATGCTATCACAGAAGTCGATGTTGTTCTGACTGTTGAAGATACAAAATCTGAAGGTCCAGTTCACAAAGCTGACGGATTAGTTTTTGCAAGTGGTACAAAAATAAAAATAGAAGCTGAAAATAAAGACTTATACGCAGCAATTGATGACTTATCAGACAGACTAGAAAGACAAGTTAGAAAGTATAAAGAAAAACAAAAAGACCACAATAAAAAAGGTACTCGTTAATCTTATATCTAAAAAATAAATACTTTAAGAACAAATAAACCTTGATATATAAAAAAAGACTATTTTAGATTTTAAAATTAGTCTTTTTTAAATTTTTTATTTTTTATCTTTATTAATCTTTTCCAAAATATATAAAACTATCACATTCATCAAAAATCCTGGTACAATTTCATAAATTATTTTACCAAGTCCGCTTTGATTCCATAAAATTACTGTAACTGTAGCAACTGTCATCGAAATTAAAATATTCTTCCAGTATATTTCTTTTTTGTATAAAACAAATAAAATCACTGGAGAAAAGACAGCTCCAAATCCAGCCCATGCATAAGACACAAGCGATAGTACTTCTGAATTGGGATTCATTGCAAGTAATGTTGCAATCACAAAAATTATTATTATACAAATTCTTCCAACCCAGATAAGTTCTTTATTTGACTTTTCCCTTTTTACAATATATTTATAAAAATCTTCAGTTAATGTGTTTGAAGCAACCAATAGCTGTGCTGAAATTGTTGACATTATCGCTGATAAAATTGCGGCATATAAAACACCTGCTACCCAAGGATTGAATAATTTCCCTATCATGTAGATGAAGATTTTTTCTGGATCTTGAACTGTTTTATAAAGAGCAATTCCTGTAAGACCTATCGCAATTGAACCAATCAGTGAAATAACAACCCAAACCATTGCAATCAATCTAGCTTTCCATAATTCATCTACACTTTTTATGCTCATAAATTTTACAATTATATGTGGCTGCCCAAAATATCCAAGCCCCCACCCTAATCCAGAAATAATTACTGGTATGCTAAGTGCTTCCGGATATTTCAGCAAATTAATTGAAATATTTTTTTGAGTCATCGCAACATCAATCGCACCACTTCCTCCAACTGCAAAATATGCCACAACTGGGACAATTATAATCGCAAAAAACATCAATATCCCTTGAAAAAAATCTGTCCAAACACCCGCCAGATATCCACCTAAAAATGTATAGAATATTATTGTCCCTCCACCTATCAGTACTCCTAGCCGATAATCAATTCCTAAAAGCGATTCAAATAACTTACCATTAGAAACTAAACCTGAAGCTGAATAAATTGTAAAGAAAAATAAAATTACAATTGCTGAAAAAGTTTTTACATAACCTTTCGTATCATTTGACTTCCTCGATATAAATGTCGGAATTGTTAATGCTTCGTGTTCTTCTGTTTGCATTCTTAATCTCGGTGCTACCAATTTCCAATTTATATAAGTTCCTATAGTTAGCCCTATTATAACCCAAATTTGCTTTAATCCTGATAAATAAACAGCTCCCGGCAATCCTAAGAGCAGCCATCCACTCATGTCGCTTGCTTGAGCTGACATTGCTGTTACCCAGTATCCTACACCTCTTCCGCCTAAAATATATTCTTCATGAGTATCTGTCTTTACATAAAAATATACTCCTATCGCCATCAGAAATAGTAAATATACTCCAAATGTTATAAAAGTCTCTATTCCTCCTGTTGTCATTTCTTATCTCCGTTCTTTTTTATTTTATAACCTATTATATCACATTAACTATTTTTTAGCGATACTACTTTTTTATTTCTCAATTTTTTAAAAAATAATCCTCATATTATACCAAACCGCATCCCCATGAGTCGACTCCGATAACCCTTCATTCATAAACCCAATCTTCCCATAAAACGGAACAAGCCTATCTTTACAAGTCAATACAACACCCTTTCTCCCATCGTTTTTCGCATCTTCCAAAACTTTTCTCAAAACCTTTTCAGCATAGCCTCTATGTCGAAATTCTGGAATCGTATTCACTCCAAAAATCATCTGCCAATCGCCATTTTCATCATGTAAATTAGGATTTTCAAACATTTCATCAGTCAAAATATAATCATTCGTAGCCATTCCATTTACAAACGAAACAATTTTACCATCCTCATTTTCCAAAATCCAAAAAAAATCTGGATAAATTTCCAATCTCCCACGAAAACTCTCTTCAGTTGCCGCCTCTGCAGCTGGAAAACATTCTGCCTCTATTTTCGTCAATTCTTCCAAATCATTAATTGTCGCTTTTCTAATTTTCATTCTTTATTTTTCCTTTTCTAATTTTTTTATAGCCATTTGTAAAAGTCTAAAAATGCAATAAACACAGTATTTTTTATGCTTGATTTTTCTTGTTTTTCTCCGCTTCCTGACAAGGGGTCTTGACCCCTTGCAATCACAAATACTGCTGTTGTTCAATATTTATCGCTTTTACTTTTACAATTGCCTAAAATTTTTTTTTATTAAGAGATTTTAAATTTTTCTGAATAATCAAAAAACTATCTTAATTTAAATAGTATACAACTTAAAAAAAATTTAAGTACTCTCAAGATTTACAAAATTAATATTTTTTTCAAAATAATCAATATCCCTGTTTCTAAAAAATTTTTAACTTATAAAATGTTCTATCTAATTTTAGATACTTCTAATCAAAGACAACCTTCCATTCATCCCTATTTCTATTCGCCTCAAAGCACATTTTTATTTGCTCAGCTGTGATTTTCTTTGTTTCCAGTTCAGGCAATTCATCAATCCCAAAATATCTGCTGTCAACCGTTTCAATATTTTTCTCAAATTTTCCACTCACATATTCACACAAAACAAATACTTTCGTTATACCGTACGGTATCTTTTTGCCTTGATTTTTTGTAACATCAAGCAAAGCTATAATCATCTCAGCACTAGCCTCAATCCCAGCTTCTTCCTTAACTTCCTTCAACACATTTTCCTTCACAGAAAGATAAACATCCGCCCATCCACCTGGCAATGCCCATTTTCCATTACTTTCCTGAATTAAAAGAACTTTATCATTTTCAAAAATCACGCCTCTCACATCAATCTTAGGCGTCTGATACCCACCTTCATTACAAAATAAATCCTTTACCTTTTCCACCGAAATCTCAGTTTTGTGTGCCACCATTTCTGCCGAAATTTCCCTAATTCTCTCAAACCGCTCAATATCAAATTTATCTTTCCCATAAGCAAGTCCTGCTTGTGCTAGACTTTGAAGTTCAATTGCCCAGTCTAGCCATTTTTGTTCTTCTTCTTCATTTTTATTCACTGATTATCACCTACTGTTTTAAAGTTATTAATTAACTGTTATTCTTCAATATTTTTACAAATATCTAATTTATTTACTAAAAACTTTCACTTTTTTCCCATAAAATGCTATCCCTATCTTTAAAATATTTTTTATTCCTCTAGCCTTTAATCTCGTGTCATATTTTTTCTCATCAATCTGTTTTAGAGCTTCTTCTGCCTTTAAAGTCATCCTATTTTCCGTTTTAGAAATTTTAAATTCCATTAAATACGCTTTTTCATTGCTTTTTATTGGAATCATCGCAAGATCATATCTTCCATATCCACTCTCATTATTTGAAATAATTTCATATTTTCCCATTAAAAATCCTACAAGTCCTATCATAAACACTTGATAAATTTTCTCCATTTCACTATCCAAATCAAAATGACTAAGCATATTTACCATTATTTCACCTAATGTCTTTTCAAATTTCTTAATATCTCCACTTTCCAATGCTTTTATCAAAATACTTGTTTTCAATTCTGTTCCAAAAAATCTATTTAAAAACATATTTCCAAAATATTTTCTAATTTCCTTATTTGGAATTTTTAAATTATAAATATTTGTATATTCTAAAGTTTCATCAATTTCAATTTGCTCTTTCGCCTTCGTCAAATATCCGCTATACAAAAACAATTGCCATATTTCATCCTCATTACCCAAAAGACTTTTTATCGTTGTCCCATCTGAAATATACTTTTCAATACTTTCTCCATCAGTAAATCGCTTCAAATCTGTATAAACATCTTCTCCCGCATGATCCAACATATTTTCTAAAAGCGTGTTCCCAGAAACATTTGCCCAATATGCTTTCAATTCTTTCTCTTTTATGTAATTAATAATTGACCAAGGATTATAAATTTCCTTATCTCCAAATCGATATCCATTGTACCAATCTTTAACTTCCTTTGTTTTATACTTCATTTGAAAATAATCCAGCATTTCAATCACTTCATTTTCAAGAAGACCAAAATATTCTGAATAATTTTTACTAAGTATCGTGTTCACATAAAGGTTATTCAAACCAGAAAAAATCCCTTCCTTTATAATCCGAGTTATTCCAGTCAAAATCCCATATTTCAAAGAATCATTAGTTTTTAATGCCGAACTATAAAATACTTGAAAAAAATTTATTGCTTCATTGTAATAACCTTTATCAAAAGCATTAATTATTGGTGCATCATATTCGTCAATTAAAATTATTACTTTTTTTCCATAATACTTATAAATATAATTTGATAATAATTTTAAAGCAGTTTCATAATCACCTTTTTCCTCTTCATAAAATATTTTATCAAATTTTATTTTATCTCGCTTATTCATTATTTCTCTCATATCTTCAAATTCAGCATACAAATCAGAAATAAAAGATTTTAAATTTTCAAAAGTACCTTCCCAAGTATCCGCCCTTAAATCCTTCAACGAAACAAAAATAACAGGATATTTCCCTTGCTCTTTCATATATTCGCTACCAAATATCTTCAATCCCTCAAAAAGTTTCCTATTCTCATCTTTATTTCTCACATCAAAAAAATACTTAATCATCGATATATTAAGCGTTTTCCCAAACCTTCTCGGCCTTGTAAAAAGTGTCACAGCAGCTCTATTTACAAGAATATCTTCTATTAACATTGACTTATCTACATAATAATAATTATCTTTTATAATATCTTCAAAGTTTTCAATTTCTATGGGTATTGCTTTTTTCTCCATAAAATCCCCCCTCTTAAAATTTTATTTATTTCTCATATCTAGCTGTCTAATCATTTTTTTTCTTTTAATATCTCACTTAAAATATCAAAAAACTCTTTATCATTATTTTTAACAGAATATCTTACTACATATACATTATTTCCTAATTTACAATAATTATTACTATCAAATTTATCCTTAAATCTTTCCTCCATTTCTAAATTATCAGTATCAAATACAAAAATACGAAAATTTTTATTTTTAAAAAGTTTATTATATTCACAAATTGATAACAATATCTCACTTTCATTAAAGTTTTCTTCATTTGATTCTAATAAACATGATTCATATTTTAAAAATTTTAATTTCCTATTTTTATACATTTTTTTGTCTTCTTTCTTTAATCTTTTGAAATAATCTTTTAATTTTTTCCAAGTTTCTGGTTTTTCAGTTATAATAAGGTTAGTTTGAGTCTCTAATATTTTTTTTACATTACTCTTTGGATTCCAAAGGCGTTCTTTTATAAAATAAAATATTATTGTTGTAATTAGTTTTATTATTATTTCTTTTGATAAAACTTTCGGATTTTCCTTCCAAATTATAGCACTTAATATTATACGAATATCTATAATTACAATCAAAAAAATCATTAACTGATTAATTGATTGGATTGTCTTTTTTTTCTTTAGAAAAAATTCTACTAAAAAATATAAATAAAATTGTTCTAAAATAGTTATTATTACATTAAATAAATTTAAAATTTCTAAATTTGATTTTTGATTAAAATCAGAATCCAAAAATTTTACCACAATAAGAGATACAACAGTTAAAACCAATACTGCTGCTTTCTCGCATCCATTCTTTTTTATCCATAAAATTGGTAATATTATATATACATAAAACATCATACATATAATTATAATAATGAATATCAATTGTAATTTTGGACACAGAGGTAACATCATTTTTATAACAAATGCAACGCTAAATCCACTAATCAAAACAATTTCTTTAATCCCTATTAATTTATTATTCTTGGGTTTGTTTATTTTACTTTCTTTAATTTGTATAAAAAACATTAATGGAACTAATAATACTATTGGAAACAATATTATCCAATCTATAATCTTTAAAGTAATTATAAAAGTAAAATTTATGTCTAAACTCTTAGAAAAAAATAATGATAAAATAACCTAAATTCCAACAATAATGTACAATAAAGAATAGCATAATTTCCTCATTTTTTCTTTTTTAAAAAGGGCTTGACAATTCATAGTTAATCTCCTTTCCTATTTTTCCTAGTCTTCCAAAACCTCTTTCGCAAAACTCCCCTCATTTTCAGTCCCCAACAAAATTTCCTCAACAGTTGCCGCAATATCAGCAAAAGTTTTTCTAGTTCCAATATTTACATTCTTTTTAACATTTTTACCGTAAATCAATATTGGAATGTACTCTCTTGTGTGATCAGTTCCTTTATAAGTAGGGTCATTTCCGTGATCGGCAGTGATAATCAAGATTTCATCATCTTTCAAGTTTTTCTCAATTTCAGGCAGCCAGTTGTCAAATTCAATCAAAGCGTTTACATAACCTTCCACATTTCTTCTATGCCCATAAACTGCATCAAAGTCAACCAAATTAGTGAAAATCAATCCTTTTGTATCTTCTTTCAATGCCACAATTGTTTTCTTAATTCCATCCAAATTATCCTGGTTAGCTTTTCTATTATCTGTAATTCCTTTTCCATTGAACAAGTCGCTTGTTTTTCCAATTCCAACTACATCAAGTCCAGCTTTTTCCAATCTTTCAAGCATTGTTTCTTTTGGCGGATCAATCGAAAAGTCGTGTCTGTTTGCAGTTCTTTTAAATTCTCCAACTTTTTTACCAACATAAGGTCTTGCAATTACCCTTGCCACAGGCGATTTTTCATTACAAATTTCAAGTGCAATTTCACATGCTTTGTAAAGTTCTTCTAATGGTATAATTTCTTCATTTGCAGCAATTTGAAACACAGGGTCCGCTGAACCGTAAACTATCCAATTTCCAGTTTTAATTTGTTCTTCTCCATATTGGTCAATCGCTACAGTCCCTGAAATTGGCTTATTCAACATAGCTTTTCTTCCTGTTTTCTCTTCAAATTCCTTTATAACCTCATCTGAAAATCCATTTTGGTAATTTGGAAATGGTCTTTCTAGCGGCACACCAGCAATTTCCCAATGCCCAGTCGTAGAATCTTTCCCATGCGATACCTCAATCGCTCTTCCATAGGCCCCTTCAGCACTTTCCACAGCTGGAGTCCCTTCAATCTCAGTAATATTTCCAAGTCCTAATTTACCCATATTAGGCAAACTCATTCCACCATGAGCTTTCGCCATATTCCCTAAAGTATTCGATCCACAGTCATCAAACAAATTCGCATCAGGCAATTCTCCTGCTCCAACACTATCTAAAACTATTATTGTTATTCTTTCTATTTTTTTCATTTTTTTATCTTCCTTTCTTTTTTAGTTAATTATATCTTTTATCTGTTTTAAAAGCAATTAATTTTAAAATTTTTCATTTTATTTTTCTAAATTAGTATATTTTTTATAATTTTTAGGCATAACATTATTCTGAACATAATAGAAATTAAATTTTACACTATCAAAATTTGTATTTTCATAATTAATTATTACTTTTTTATCTGTTTCAAAAAAATCATCCATAATATAAATTTCTTTTTTCTTTTCAGATATTGATATACTGTAATTATTGTATCTTTTCATAATATAATCTTTTCTAAAAAATTTTATCATAGTCATCACTAGTAATAATATTATTATTACAAATAATTCAATCATTAATTCTAAATACCCCCAAGCAATTCCAACTGAAAAAATTACTATTATACAAAATACTGCAAAACACATCATATAATGCTTTTCAAAAATTGAATATTTCACATATAATTTTTCTACATTTACTTTTTCACGAATTTCTTTTTTTGGATAACCTATTTTCTCCAACAAATATTCCAAAATTTCGTCTTTATTTTTTATGTCACAAAAAATATAACTTTTCTCATGATTATTTTCTATTGAAACATCCATTATTAAATTACAGAAATACTTATAAATATTTATTGAGCTGTCAAAATTTAAAAGAATATCATACGATCCTAATATATTTTTTCTCACTGTCAAAGTTTTTATATCATTATATGCAATAGTTTTCTCAAAAAATAGACCTTTTATTTTCACTTTATAATCAGAAAAATCAAATTTCATCTTGCTTTTAATAATCATTACCAAAAGAAATCTGTATACTAAATAACTTATTCCAATAACCAAAAAAATTATTCCAACCTTTTCTTTTTTATTAAATAAAATATCAATTCCTCCTAATAAATGACTTAAATATATTACTAGAAAAAATATATCCCACATATTAATTTCAAACTTTGAATATTTTATTTCCATATAATTTATCTCCAAATTTTACTATTTCTTTCTATATTTTCTCCCTTTCTTCTCTCCAATCGGTTTCAAAATCCCACCTTTTACAAGTTTATTTAAAAATCTTCTTGCTGTTGAATCTGAAAATCAATTTTGGTAGTTTAAAAACGGTCTTTCAAATGGTACTCCAACAATTCTCTTGTTACTATGCTTCTAGTACAATTAATTTAATTCTCTTAATAATTTTTTTACTTCTGTAGAAAATTCTTCCATATTTTGAAATCTATTTTCTATATCACTTATTCCTTTTTCTAAAAAAGCTCTAATTTTTTTATTCTTTATATTGGAAAAATTTCTTTTTCCAGTTAATAAGAATGTTATTAATTGACTTAAAGCATATGTTTCATGCCTTATTTCATAATTTTTAAATCCTACCACCTTTAACTGAGGATCATTTAATGAACCTTTTATATCTGTATTTGTTGAAGTTAAAAAGCTTTCTTCTGTTTTCACTAATCCAAAATCACTTACTTTTATCAAAACATTATTATCATATTTTTTAATTAATATATTATACGGGCTTATATCTCTATGCAAAATATCATTTTGTGATAAATATAAAAAACATCCTAAAATTTGGTGAATTATTTGCTTAATTTTTTCCATATTTGGTTTAGTTTTTTGAATATAATCAAATAATGTTATATCTAAATACTCCATAATATATTTATTTTCAGATGCTAAATATTTATATACTTTGACTATAAAAGGCGAATTTAATCTTTTCATTGTACTAAATTCTCTTCTAAAGCGTTCTATCTCTTTTGAATCTTCACCTTTTAATTTTTTCACTGCAAACCATTCCTCATAATCCTCATCATAATATTTATACACTTTAGCATATGAACCTTCACCAACAGGCTGCAATTTTATACTTTTATTTTTTTTGATTATTGTTTCGTTAAAATAAAATATTGGTTCTGTTTCTATTATATTAATTTTCGAAAAAGTCTCTGGAACAGATGTTCCACCAGATTTACAGATAAATACATTTATTTCTGCTATTTTATCTTTATATTCTTTCTGTAGTTCTATTTTTTGACTATACAAATTAGAAATAAAAATATCTATTTCACTATCTAAACTTATAAACTCTCTTGAATCATCTGCATGAAAATACCTAGATTGTAATTGACTATTCATATATCTAAAAATATTATTCAACCAATTTTGAAAAGAACTACATACTAAACTTAAATTTTCATCTTCAAATTCATATATTTCTTTGTATTTAATTGAAAATTTTCCAAGTTCTCTTAAATCTTCTACAACATTTTTCAAAAAACTTTTTTCACCTTTTGATAATTCCAATTTTTTCACTTTCCTCTCTCATTAAATCTCCAAAACCGCCATATACGGCAAATGATCCGACAGTTTTGTCCATTCCTGCGAATCATCATTTATAAAAAAACTTTGCTTAGTTCTGTAATTTTCACCTTTTTTTGCCATTATATAATCAATTCTCTGTGTTTCAAGATTTCTGTTTTCAAGATTTGATTTATTTTCCAAGTCCTTGCCTTCAAAATAAGTGTCATTCCAGTTTTTACAAATTTCCCAATAATGCTCTGTTGTTGGCAAAAGGTTAAAATCACCACATAGAAATTTTATATCTCCCTTAAAATAATCTATAACTGTCACCAAATCGTCAATTTGGGTACTTTTTACTGCAAGCTCATAATCTAGATGAGTATTTATAACCAAAATATGTTTTTTATATTTTGAACTGTTAATTTGTGCTGCCAAAACCTGTCTTTTTTCATTTCCAGCAGATGGTAGCTCGTGAACATATATATTTTTCACATCATATTTTGAAACAAACGCAATTCCAAACTCCCCTTTGTCAAAATCTATTGCCTTTTGAAAATAATAATAATTATACCCAAGTTCAAGTGCAAAATCCTGGGTTACGTCACGAAAATTACTTCTTTTCGTATTTTTATCAACTTCCTGCAATGCAACAAAATCAGGCTTGTATTTTTTTATGCTTTTTGCCAATTTCTTGCCATCCGCAAGCCTTGCTCCATAAATATTATAAGTCATTATTCTAAATTCCATTTTTTATTTCCTATCCTTTTTATTTTATTTATATAAATAATTAATTTTTTCTTGATTAAAACCATTTCCATTCATCTTTAGTCAAATATTCATAACTTCGATTTTTATCTTTTCCATTTCCATTTGGAAGCACTGCAAATGTATTGTAATCAACATCTTCTAGAATTTTACCTTCAAAATAAATGTTTTTATCATCTTTTATAAATTTTTTATTCAAGAATTTTACTTTATCTTTATTAATCCCTTCTACTTTAAACCCTATCCAAGTATATGTACCAAAACTACTTAAAAATATCCTATTTACATAATAAACATTATATTTGTCTTTTCCATAAAATGAATCAGTATTTACAGTATCTGATAAAAATTCGAATGTTTCAGGATTTTCAATTTTATCAAGTTTCCAAAGTCCTATGCTGCTATTTCCTATATACACATTATTTTTATCTTTCGCAAAATATTCATTTAAAACTTTAAAACTCATAATATCAGCATTTTCTATTCTTTTATCCCGATAATAAATTTTATTATCATTTTTCCAATAATTTTTACCTAATTTTTCAAAATTTTTAATTTTTACATCTTTTACTTTTTCACCCATGTAATAAACATTCTTATCATCTTTTAAAAGAGAAAATCCTATCAACTCAGCAGTTTTCGGATTTGCTCCCTCCAAAATTTTATTTCCATAATAAACATTTCCTTTGTATATTGAATAACTATCTCCTAAAATTTGAATAATATCTCCAAAACCCACATTTGCCAAAACTAGAAATAACAATACTTTTAAGATATTTTTCTTCACATATTCTCCTTTCGATTCAAACCCAAAATTTTATAAATTTCTTTTCAAACAAAAATTACAATAAAAATATCTCACTTCCAAACATCATCTTTCATCTCCGTTTTCCTCATCCCTGAAACAAATCTATTTCCTTCCACAAAAAATCGCAACTTTTTCTCAGTCCAAACACCTTTATTCGGAACTCCAATTCTCGCAGAAGTACCTATTTTCTTAGGATTTTTAGCATTTTCAAAATCAAGATACAAATATTTCTCATCTATTTTAGAAATGTCATATTTAATTCCAAAATTTTTATTTTCTAATTTTTCAGAAAAATTTTCAATTTCAAACATATTTTTCTCAATAATCTGAATTTTCATCTTATAAAATCTATCATCAATCCCAAATGCCTTTGTAAATTTTCCCGGACCATTACTCACTAAAATTCCACTTTTCCCACGATTTTCTTCCATTCTTTCGACATTCAAAATTGGCTCTATCGCTCTAATTAACACACTTTGCGGATTTCCTTTTTCACAAGTGACAATATTTAACATTTTATGAGAGTGTATCGAATGAATATAAACAGTTCCAGCTTTTTCAAATAACGCTTCTACTTTTGGAGTCCGTTTTTTCCCATAACCGTGAGCCGCTCTGTCAAATTCACCCAAATACGCCTCTGTTTCAACAATGTATCCAGCAAATATTTCATTTTTATTCTTTGAAATCAAAATTTTTCCAAGTAAGTCCTTTGCTACCATAATAGTGTCTTTCTTATAAAATTTCTCTATTTCTTCAAAAGTCATTTTTTCTCTTCCTTTTTTTATATTTCCATACTATTTCCCATTAGATAGGAATTCTATTTAATGAGAGATTAAAACTCCTTAGCAAAAAATAAATAAAATATTTTCCTATTTTTCAAATGATATTTAATATAAAATTTTTGTATGAAATTTTTGTATTTTCAAATTTTTAATCAATATATTTTTTCAACTGACTTTTATGAATAAAACCTCGATATTCCTTTATTTTTGAGAGCTTATTACTTTCATCAGGATACTCAACATCAAAAATATAATACCAGTCGCCAAATTTTGTAATATATTTCACAACAGTTCCATTATCCATTTTTGAAACAATTTTTGATTCTTTTGTCGGTTTTTCACGCAAATTCGCATATCCATCCTTTGAACTCACTTCATATTTTTTTAAATCAAAAGGTTCATTCGGATCTGTAAATTCTTCTTCCAAATCCTTTGATTTTTTCGTTTTAACTTCAGTAATTTTCGATTTCGCACCATCAACTCTCTTTAATTCTGTAGCATAAGCGTAAACAGTCGTAAAATCACATTCTGTATACGGCAAAACCTTTTTTATCTTAACTGTCGCTGGAACTTCAAATTTCCCTTTACTAATTTTTTGCATTTTTTTGTACTCTTCTGGAAAACTTTTCTTCAATGTTTCAGTTATAATTTTCTCATCCTTAGCTGCTTCCTTTTCATAATCCACATTCACATCTGGATTATTATAGTCAAAATCTCTAAGCCTCAAAACTAACGGTTTCCCATTCACAATATCCTTATTTTCAGGATAAAACAGCATTTCGCCATATCCAGTACCCGAGCAAGGCACCTCTGGATCACTTTTATCCCAATCCATCTTAAAAATCCCTCTTAAATTCAAAATTACATCGTTATCAGTCAATAAAATTTCTTGAGCATTCGTATTTTTTCCAAAACTAATTACAGAAATTAATAGTAAAAATACAAAAAATAAATAATTTTTAAATTTCATCTTTCCCACCTCTTTTTTTATTTAAGAAAATACAAAAATTTAATATCCAGAACCTTCGTTCTCAGCCCCAGTCACAATCGCAATTCCAGAACTTGTTCCTAATCTTTCAGCACCCAGTTCAATATATTTTTTCGCAGTTTCAAAGTCTCTCACTCCACCACTTGCCTTAACCTTAGCTTTATCTCCAACTGCTTTTTTCATAAGTTCCACATCATCAAATGTAGCCCCTCCAGTTCCAAAACCTGTCGAAGTTTTCACAAAATCAGCATTCGCATTAACAGCCAATTCACACGCCTTCACTTTTTCCTCATCAGTCAAATAGCAAGTTTCAATAATCACTTTCAAGATATTTTTTCCAATCGCTTCTTTAATTCTTCTAATTTCGTTTTCCACCAAATCGTAGTCCTTATCTTTCAATGCTCCAACATTAATAACCATGTCAATTTCTGAAGAACCATCTTCAATCGCCTTTTTCGCCTCGAATACCTTTACATCAGTCGCCATAGCCCCCAAAGGAAACCCAACTACTGCTGCAACCTTTACATCACTATCCTTAACTTGACTAAAAGCATACTCAACATTTGCCCCATTCACGCAAACTGAATAAAATCCATATTTTTTAGCCTCTTCACATAATTTTTTTACATCTTCTCTCGTAGCACTCGCCTTCAAAATTGTGTGATCGATAAATTTGTTTATTTCCATTATTATCATTTCCTTTCTTTAATTTGTTATTTGTTGTTTTTATTCCATTACTACTATAAGTATACCGACTTTTTAACCTTTTAGCAACTACCTTTTAGCAATTGCCGTAAAAGTAAATTTATCAGGATGATAAGTTATTGTTTCGTATTGAAAAAGATTTCCGTTGGATAAATAGGCGTAAGTTTCAATAACTACAACTCTGTCAATATTTTCCAGATTTATATACCGTCTTTCTTCATCTGTTGCACTTCTGAACTTTATTTCCCGCCTTGAATACGATATTTTTAAATTCAGTTCATTTTCTAGATATTCATAAATAGATTTGCTGGCTATTTCATCATTGAGATAGGTTACTATTTTTCTATCAAAATAAGAAGTGGCATACTGCACAACTTCGCCATCTAAGGAATAAGTACGTACAACTTTGTAAAAATCAGCAGTTTTAGAAACATTAAATTTTTCCATCAGTTCCTCGACACCTTGTACTATATATAGACTAACTAAATTTGCCTTGACATCTATATTTTTTATCTTATTCAATTCCTGAAACGTCTGTATCGAAGTAAGCGAAATATTTTTCAAATCCCCTTTTTCCAGCACAATCGACTTTTTTCCCTTTATTTTTTGAATATATCCCTCAGACTCCAATAATGCAAGTGCCTTTCTCACAGTAAGCACCGAACAGGAATAATCTATCGCCAAATCAGCCTCACTTTTTAGATAGTCTTTTGACTTTAATTTTCCATCTTTTATTTGTTTTTTTATATTTTTATAAACTTCCTTATATTTACTCATTTCACAATACCTTTCCATAGTAATTAATATATTATACTTTAATTTATTTAAAATAACAACCACAATATATCTTTTTCATTTTCTAAAACATCTATATATATGTATTGACTTTTTAAAAAGATATGTTATAATAAGTTTGTAAGAAAAATTAATTACTCAAAGGAGATGATTTAAAATGGCTGTTAAAAACAAAGTCGTTATCGTTACAGGAGCTTCTTCAGGAATTGGAAAAGCTACTGCAAAATTATTAGGGGAAAGTGGAGCAAAAGTCGTACTTGCTGCAAGAGATAAGGAAAAATTACAGCAAGTTGTTGCTGAAATAAAGGAAAAAGGAGGAGAAGCCACTTACAAAGTGACAGATGTGTCAAAAAGAGAGGAAGTAAAAGCATTGGTTGATTTTACAATTTCTAAATATGGAAAAATAGATGTTATTTTCAATAATGCAGGATTAATGCCAAATGCACCATTGTCTGAACTAAAGAATAGCGAATGGGACGAGATGATTGATGTAAATTTAAAAGGTGTCCTAAACGGCATAGAAGCTGTACTTCCTCATTTTATAAAACAAAAATCTGGACACGTTATTAGCACATCTTCTGTTGCTGGATTAAATACATATCTTGGAGCAGGAGTTTACTGTGCCACAAAACATGGTGTAAAAGCTCTAATGGAAGTGCTTAGAAAAGAAAGTGCCAATGAAAAAATGAATGTCCGTACAACAACATTATATTTAGGAGCATTTAAAACTGAACTTGCAACACGTATCACAAACAAAGCAATCAAGGAAAGAATTGAATTTCTTTACGACACAATTGGAGCAGATCCTATAATAGTTGCCGAAGCTGTAAAATTTGCGATTGACTTGCCTGAAGAAGTAAGTATGAATGAAATCACACTTTATCCAACAGCACAATTATAAACTTATTTAAACTTTTTCTTAAAAGAATACTTTGATTGATAAAGTTATTTGTTTTGATTTAATTTAAAATATTTCTTGAAAATATGTTATTAGTTTAAATGTACAGTTTTTTAAATAGACTATTCTTGATTTAAACTAAATATTATTCTTTTGACTGCACCTCTAATCTTGTTTATATCCAAAATTTTAGGTGCAGCTTATTTTTTCAACATTTATTTAATCTTACAATAAATTTTCATTATAGATTTTTTCACTAATTAAATACAAATCTTAATATTGCGGGAAAATTTTTTTGTTTTATACTACATTTATATTTTACAAAACTTTCTTTTTCAAATATTTCCACAAAACTATCATTAATACTGTCATTATTATAAAAATTATTACTAATGCCCAAAATCCTGTATCCTGAAGCGGTAATTTCACATTCATTCCATAAAAGCCAAAAATCATATTTGGAACTGTAATTAATATTGTCGCTGCAGCTAAAACTTTCATTGTGATATTCATATTATTGCCAATGTATGAAGAGTATGTTTCCCGTGTTGTTTTACAAATTTCACAATACGAAGACGACAAATCAAGTGTAAAATTTATTTCTTGTAAAATTCTCGTCATGTATTCCTCAAATTGCTGAAATTGCTCATCTTCTTTCAAATTCTCAACAACATAATCCAAGTTTCTCATTGCAATATTGTAAACATAAAAACCTTGCTCCACTTCCGAAAGTGAAATCAGTTTCTCATTACTTTGCTGCTCCCTCAAAACCGTTTCAATCTTGTCGTGTTCTCCAATTAAAATTCGTACATATTTATACAAACTTTGAGAAACTTTATGAAGCATATTTAGAAAAAAACGATTTTCTTCAAGAATCTCATCTCTTAACTCAGCATATTCCTCAACAAAATCATAAAAATCTTCATAATAATCATCATCTAAAATGACAATCTTATTCTCTCTCATACAAATTACAATTGGATTAATTTCGTAAGATGTAACCTCTTTATCTATCACAGGTTTCTTCACAGTCGGATAATACAATTTATAAATTTCCCAGTCTGATTTTGAGATCCTTGGAGTAAAAATTTCTTCATCAATTACATTTTTTATTTTTTCCTCATCCATCTCCAATCTTTCAGACACAATTCTATAATCTTCATCTTTTAAATTATACACATAAGAAATTGTTTTCCCGCTTTTCGTATTTATTTTTTTTATCATAATTACCTTTCCCACTATTTTTAAAATTTTTATTCATGCTTAGATTACATCAAATCTGTAATTAAAAAAATATAACACGATTTATTATGTTATATTTTCTTAATTATTATTTTTGTAAATCTATATATGTTGGGTTATTTGGAATAGAAAAACCTTTTTCTTTTGCTTTCTGTTCTTGACTTTTCAAATCGTCACTATTGATAAATTTATTATCTAATCTTTCAACTTCTTTTTTTAATTCCTTTAATTCAATTTCTTTTTTTTGTATTTTTCTACCTAAACTTACCACATCATATCCTGCAAAAGATCTTAATAATGCTACCGCTGTTACAATCATAACATAAAACATAACGGTCTTTATAAGTTTTTTGTCTAGTCCTGCAGTTCTGGAAAGTTTTCTTTTAACTTCTGTAGGAGCTACTATTTTTTTTCTTTTTGATTCTTCATGTGATCTTGCTGTATTTGTAATTTTTGGAACATTTAATATTTCCATATGCATTTTTTTATTTTTAGATACACCATTCATACTCCTTTATTCACTCCTTTCAAAAATTCTCAATTTTGCCGAATGTGCCCTGTTATTTTCTTCTAATTCTAATGTCTTAGCAATTATCGGCTTTCTTGTAATTATCTTTCCTAAACTTTTTTTATTACATACACAAATTGGTATATCCTTTGGACAAGTACAAGGATCTTCATATTTACGAAATTTTTCTTTTACAATCCTATCTTCCAAAGAATGAAAAGTAATTACCAAAAGTCTGCCATTTTTATTAAGTAATTTAACTGCCTTATCCAACGTTTCACTCAAGACTTCAAGTTCTTTATTTACAAAAATTCTAATTGCCTGAAACGTTCTTTTAGCAGGATGCCGTTTCATACTTTTCCCTATTGACTTTATAACAATATCTACAAGTTCTGTCGTAGTTTCAATAGGCTTATTTTTCCTATATTCTACAATTTTTTTTGCAATTCGTCGAGATTTTGGCTCTTCACCATATTTGTAAATAATATCAGCAATCTCTTTTTCAGAAAATTCATTGACAACTTCATAAGCACTTATTTTTAAATTGCTATCCATCCGCATATCCAATCTTGCCTCGAATCTGTATGAAAAACCTCTTTTAGCGTTATCCAGCTGATTTGAGGAAACTCCTATATCCATCAGTATTCGATCTACTTTTTCAAACCCTCCAAGATAAACAGCCGTATCAATATTTTTAAAATTATCCTGAAATATCTGAAGTTTATTTCCAAATTTTTCTAGTCTTGTTTTAGCAAATTCAATAGCCTGCATATCTTGATCAATTGCAATAACATTTGAATTTTCAGAAGAATTTTCTAGAATACCTTGTGTATGCCCACCGCCGCCAAGCGTACAATCAACATAAACTGCATCCCTATCTGTTATTATATTGTCCATTACTTCGTCAAACAGCACAGGCTTATGATATTCCATATACTCCTCCCTCCTAATATTTTTAAAATTTCAAATTTTGTACATTGCAATTAAATTAGCAATTTGTAATCTAGTTAATTATCAAAGCATTTTATTTCTTTTACAATTACTGAAACATTTTATCATACTTTTCTTATTTTTTCCATATAACTTTTTAAATTTTTTATTTTTTATTTTAAAGCACAATTTCCTTTGCAATTCTTTCAGCCGCTTCTTTCCCTAAAAGTTCGTTAATAATCACAAGTGAAAAATCCATTGCAGTCCCAGCACTTCTACTAGTTATAATGTTCCCATCCACAACAGCTCTTTCATTTTTCAATAATGCCTTCCCCTTTAACAAATCATCTTCACAAGCTGGGAAGCACACCGCATTTTTTCCTTCCAAAATTCCAAGGTTCGATAACACTGTTGGAGCAGCACAAATAGCAGCAACTCTTTTATTTTCAGTATCTTTTGAAAATTTCAAAATATTATCCAAAAGAAGCTGTGATTTAAAATAATTTTCCGTTCCTGGTCCACCAGGCATTACAAGCATATCATAGTCTGAAAACTCAATTTCTCCAATAACTTTATCAACTAGTATTCTCACTTTTCTTGCGCTTTCCACAAGATTATCATCTGTAATTGAAACCGTATCCACATCAATTCCAGCTCTTTGAAGCAAATCAACAGGTGTTATTGCCTCAATTTCTTCAAATCCATTTGCTAAAAATACTGCAACTTTTTTTTCTTTCATAATATTTTTCACTCCTTCATTGTATTATTTAATTTATTTGATGACAATAAGTTTTACTTCTTAACAAAAAATTATAAAAATTTATTAATAAAAAATAACATTAATAATTTTTATTTAAAAAAACAAATAAAATTATAAAGACAAAAAAGGCTAATAAATGTATCACTAGCCTTTTTTTATCTATTAAACTAATTTTTCTATAACACCTTCAGGTGTATCTTGTTGCAAAATTAAATCTCTAAATTTTTGTGCATCAGCGTAACTACTATTTCTAATTATTTTTTTAACAGTTAAACCAGATGAAGCACTCATACTGAATGAATCAAGCCCCATTCCTAAAAGTAATTTAGTTGCTCTCTTATCTCCTGCAAATTCTCCGCACATACTTACACTTATATGAGCTCCATGTGCAGCATCAATTACCTTTTGAATTGCTTCCAATACAGCAGGGTTAAATGAATTATATAAATTTGAAACCATTTCATTTCCTCTGTCTACTGCTAAGAAATATTGAGTCAAGTCATTTGTTCCAATTGAGAAAAAGTCAACTTCTTTTGCAAATTTATAAGCAATAATAGCTGTTGAAGGAGTTTCAACCATTATTCCAACTTTTATGTTTCTATCGTAAATTTTTCCGATTTCATCAAGTTCTTTCTTACATTCTTCCAAAATGGCATTTGCTTTTCTGATTTCATTAATTGAACTTATCATTGGATACATAATTTTAATTTGTCCATATTGAGATGCTCTCAAGATAGCTCTTAACTGAGTTTTGAACATATCTTTGTTTTCCAATGAGATTCTAATTGCTCTGTATCCTAAGAATGGATTTAATTCTTTTGGCAAGTCTAAATATGGTAATTCCTTATCTCCACCAATATCCATTGTTCTTATTGTTACAGGCTTTCCTTGCATTTTTTCAGCAACTACTCTATATGCTTGATATTGTTCTTCTTCAGTTGGGAAGTGATCAGAATTCATAAATAGGAATTCTGTTCTGTATAATCCAATTCCAGTTGCTCCAGATTCAATTACAGCATCAACGTCATTAGGACTTCCAATATTTCCCCAAATATCAACTTTTCTTCCATCAAGAGTAATTGCATCTTCATGAATTAATTTTCTTAATTCTTCTTTTTCTTTTTTTAATGCTTCTTGTTTTTTAACATATTCATTAACCAGTTCATCAGATGGTTCTAGGTATAGTTCTCCTGTTTCTCCATCCATAACAACAATTTCTCCATCTTTAACTTCTTTCAGAATCCCTTTTACTCCAACTACTGCTGGTAATTCAAGTGATCTTGCCATAATTGCTGAGTGAGCTGTTTTTCCTCCAACTTCTGTAATAAACCCAATACAGTTTTCTAAATCCAATTGAGCTGTATCAGATGGAGTCAAATCTTCAGTTACAACAATTGTTCCAGATTCCAAGTTACTTAAGTCATGAATTTTCATACCTAGTAAATTTTTAAGCCATCTTTTACCTATATCTTTCAAATCAGCAGCTCTTTCTCTTAAATATGGATCATCCAATTGTGAAATCATATCACAATATTCATTAATTCCATCATGCAATGCTTTTGCAGCTGGAAGTCCATCTTCTTTAATTTTATCTTCAACTTCCGTAATCAAATCATCATCTTCAAGAAGCATAATATGACCATCAAAAATTGCTGCTTTATCTTCACCCATTTTCTCTTTTACTTTTTCTCTAATTGCGATTAACTGAGTTTTAGATTTTTTTAATCCATTTTCCAATTTTGCAAGTTCAGCTTCAATTGTTGAATTTTCATCCTTAGTTTCCGGTACAACAATTTCCTCTGTTATAAAAAGTAATACTTTACCTATAGATACTCCTTCAGAAGCACCAATTCCTGTCATTCTTTTCATTTTTTTCTCCTTATATATAAAATTTTTTTAAGTAAATTTAAAATAGCTTCCGATAAGCTAATAATATTTAATTTTAATGATACTTACTTCGGTTAGCTTTTATATGATCTCTCAATATTTTAACGATTTCCCCTTTTCCAAATTTTACCGCCATATCCATTGGAGTCCCGCCATGCTTGTCAGTAATTGTTGGATTAGCTCCATACTGTAACAGTATTTTCACAATTTTTACATTTGCTTTTAATGTTGCATCTTCAAGTGGAGTCCATCCGTCTACCGTACTTCCAATATTTGCAAGTTTAGGATCTTTTTTTAAAAGCATTTCCACTGCTTCTTCATTTTCATAATACGCAGCTGTTCCGACAGTTGTTCTATTAAAAATTGGATGTCTTTCATATAAATTTGCTCCATTTTCAATCAAGAGCTTTAAGATTTCATGATTTTTTGCTTCAATAGCAACAACAATCGGCGTATATCCATCCTGACTCTTAGAATTTATATCAACTAATCTGCCATCTCCCTCAATTAATGATGATTCACTTAAGTTTACTCCGTATACTCCTGCAGACCTATTTATATATTTATCTGTCAACATTTTACGAGTTCTAATATTTTTTTCCGTTGCAAGATAAAACTGCACATATTTATTATTATGCTTTCGGATAGCCTCAAATAGCAATTTTATTTGTTTTTCTCTCGCATCTTCCTCTTTTTTTTTTATTACTAAATTTTCTCCCGTATTGTATTTAAAAGTTATAGGGAATATCATTTGGCTGAAAAGTAGCAAAATTATAACAAAAATTATTTTATTTCCTTTAAATAAAAAAAAATTAATCACTTTTTATACCTCACTGATAATATTATACCATATCATTTTAAAAGTGCAAATACTTTTTCCCACTTTACTATAATTTTTTTAGTATTTTTATATTTTTATTGCACTTAATCTCACTAATATTAAATAATAAAAAAAGGCTGTCCCATTAAGATATTATACTATTTTCCATTAAACCGCAGACCAGTCATAATTTCTTTGCAAGGGGTCTTGATCCCTTGTTATCAAATAATATAAAACATGATTTCTATTTTTTAAATGGATTTAGTATTAAAACTACCAGATTATATATATTTATTATTTTTATAAAACTAAAAAAATCATATTTTTTAATTTTTAAAAATATATAATATTTATTTATAGTAGTAAAATTATTTTTAATTTATGAGACATCCTCAATTTTTTATAATATATTTTATGATAAATAAATATGTTTAATAAAATAGATTAAAGCCTCCTATAATAAACATATTTAAACAAATTTCTAAAAATTTTCAAAATAAACCAACACTTATTTTAAAATATATCCTTATCAGACAGTTTTGCATCTTTTGTTCTAAACATTTCAAGCAGTTTTTCTACTGTCAATTTTTTCTTTTCTTCACCTTTTATATCAAAAATCACTTCTCCTGCATGAAGCATGATTAATCTATTTCCATAAGTTATGGCATCTTGCATATTATGTGTTATCATTAGGCTTGTTATGTTATTCTTTTCAATAATTTCCTTTGTTTTTTCAAGAATTATTTTAGAAGTTTGAGGATCAAGTGCCGCTGTATGTTCATCTAGCAGTAATATATCTGGACGGTTTAAAGTTGCCATTATTAATGACAGACATTGCCGTTGACCACCTGATAGAAGTCCTACTTGTGTAAATAGCTGATTTTCTAGTCCTAATCCTAAACTTGCCAACTGCTTTTTGTAAAATTCTATATTCTTTACATCCAGTCCAAATGTAAAATTGAACCGTTTACCTTTATTTTTAGCCATTGACAAATTTTCCAGCACTGTCATCGAGGGAGCTGTTCCCATTGTTGGGTTTTGGTAAACTTGTGAAATCCATTTTGCTCTTTTGTGCTGAACGACATTTGTTATATCATTTCCATTTAAAATCACGTTTCCGCCATCTGGGATAATTTGCCCGTTTAATACATTTAAAAGAGTAGATTTTCCTGCACCATTACTTCCGATAATCGTTATAAAATCCCCATCATTTATTGTAAAGTTTAATCCTTTAAATACCTGCTTTTCTGTTCCTAATTCAGAGAAGAAAGTTTTATATAAATTTTTTAATTCTATCATTATTATGCTTCTCCCTTCTCAATTAATTTTACCTTTTTCTTACCTTTTTTAGATTTATTAATAAGTTCATTCCACAAAATTGCAGCCAAAATTACCGCTGTTATTAATTTAACATCTGTCGGCTTAACTTCGAGTATCTTTATAACATTATCACTAAAGTGAAGACTTTCATAAATACTTCTTGTCCAGCTATTTGACATTAATGCCAAGTTTATTATAAAGTAATACATAAGCGATCCTATCGTAACAATTGAAACTTCATTTATTACACGAGATTTTTTTAATACTCCAAGTCCAAGAATTATAGCCGCAAGACCAATAACAATCGTTCCAACTCCCGACTGTAAATCCGCAACTTTAATATTTTGTGCAAATAACGCCCCAGACAATGCGACAACTCCATTTGCAAGCATTAGTCCAAATATTTTCAATCTTTTTTCATTTACCCCAAGACTCACTACAAGCTGCTCATTATTTCCCAATGCCCTTAGTGCAAATCCAAATTTAGAAGTAAGAATATAATCAATTACCATTTTTATAATAAATGCAATCAATACTGTAAGCATGAGTTTTACATCTTGTGTTTTTACTACATAAATTATCAATGCAATTGTAAAAATTATATAGACAGAAAGTGTTCTAATCATATATTTATTTTCTTTAATTTTATAGTCATAGAGCCCTTTTAATATAAGTAAAATTAAAAATGCAATTACAAAGGGTATAAAATCCTTTTTATATGAAACTATTTCATATATACTTCTGTCTGGCGAAATAAACACATTCGGCATCCCAACAATTCTGGAATTTATACTATACAGCCCTGTCATTACCAAAATACCCGAAAGAAGTCCATTAATTTTTAAATAAACATGTAATGCTCCAGTCACATATCCCGCAACCATTCCACAAATAACAACAAGAATTAATCCCATGACAGGATTTGTTATTCCAAAAAATCCATTTTTGGAAAGTGCAAATGAAGCAAATACAAACCCACCGAGCGGAAACGTTCCGTCTACTGACATATCAGGAAAATCCAGTATTTTATAAGTTAAATAAACTCCCATTACCATTATTGAATATATAAATCCTGTTTTAAAAGCCTCAGGAAGACTCTGTAAAAATACTAATAACTCATTCATCTACCTTTTTCTCTCTTTCTCTAAAAATTTATTAAATCTATTTAGCAACTTTTTTATTATCCCTATAAATAGTGGTTCATTATAAGTTCTTTAGGAATTTTTGCTAAACAGTATTTATTTTATTTTCCTACAAACTCAGCTCCATTAAATGCAGGATTTTTTACATCCAATCCCAATGCTTGTGCTGTTTTACTATTTACATAAAGTTTCATTTGTTTTGAAGTTTCAAAAGGAATTTGAGAAACAGGTTTTCCTTTAAGAATTTCAATTGCCATTTCTCCAGTACGTTTTCCAAGTGCATAATAATCTAATCCCATTGTAAACAACGCTCCTTCTTTTACTGAAGAATTTTCACTTACAACTACAGGTTTTTTTGCATTAACAGCTTCTGAAGCAATCAAATTCATTCCAGACACTACAAGATTATCTGTTGGCAAATACAATGCATCAGTTGATCCTAATAGATTTTTAGTAGCTTGTGCCAGTTCACCAAAATTATTTATCCCTTGCAATACAACTTCTATATTTTTTTGTTTAGCAATTTTTTGAATCTCTTGAACTTGAACTACCGAATTTTGTTCTGATGGATTATATAAAACTCCAATTTTTTTAACTCCAGGCTTTATTTTTAACAGCAAGTCAAGTTGAGCTGCAACGTTTTCCAATTTATCACTTGTCCCTGTAACATTTGAATTTAAAAGTTTTGCACTTGCAGGATCAGTTACAGCTGAAAATAGTACTGGAATGTCTGAAATATTATTTACTAATGCTTGTGCTGATGGCGTAGCAATACCAAATACAAGATCTTTTTTATCTGCCTTATAATTTGTAGCAATTAAATTTGCATTCGTTACTTCTCCATTTGCATTTTTTTCATCAAATTCAGCATTAATACCTGCTTCCTTAAATGCAGCCTTGAATCCTTCCTTTGCCAAGTTAAGCGATGGATGTTCCATAAATTGAGTTATCCCGATTTTATAAACCTGCTTATTTTCAGAATCCTTTGAATCCTTTTTCCCATTAACAGTATCATTGCTGTTTCCACATGCCAACATTAACATGCTCATCATTATTAACAGTATTTTTTTCATTCTATTTCCTTTCTCTCCAAATTACATTTCTTTAGTTACACTTTTACAAAAATGCATTTTGATAATCTTTTTTCGACAAGAATTCAAAACCCCTTGCCATTATAATTTAAAATTTGAATAAATTATTAAATTTATGATTATATTTTTTAATTTTATTGAATCATTTTAGCTTTAGACTTCACATCTTCAGGCAATGAAATTCCAAGTGCCGCAAGTGTCTTTTCATTTACTTCAATTTCACTAAGAGGCATTGTCTTAAATTTAATTTCGCTTGGCTTTTTACCATTTTTCAAAATCTCAATCGCCATTTTACCAGCTTCTTTTCCAATTTCATAATAACTTACACCTTGTGTAATCAATGCTCCGCCTTTAACGTGAGCCGCTTCCGCACCAAATACTATTTTTTTAGCTGCAGTTGCCTTTTCTGTAATCAAACTCACAACTGAAGCCACAAGATTATCTGTCGGCAAATAAATAGCATCTGCTTCTCTCACTAAATTATCCACTGCTTGAGGTATTTCATTTGCTTGTACAACACTTTTTTCAACAATATTCAATCCCAATTCCTTTGCAGCCTTTTTCAAATCTTCCACTTGGATTTTTGAATTTTGTTCTGATGAATTATAAATTACACCAACATTTTTTGTATTTGGAGCTATTTTTTTCAATAATTCAAGCTGCTGCTTTACATCCATTCTATCACTTACACCAGTTACATTATTCTTCAAAATCCCTGCAGACTGTGGATCTGTAATTGCCGCAAACACCACAGGTATATCATTCGTAGCTTGTGAAGCCGATTGAGCCGCATTTGTCGCAATCGCAAATATCAAATCTTCCTTTGAACTGACAAAATTATTAGCAATCAAATTTGAATTAGTTGTTTCTCCATTTGCATTTTTTTCATCAAATTCAGCATTAATACCCGCTTCCTTAAATGCAGCTTTAAATCCTTCTCTCGCACTATCAAGTGCTGGATGTGATACAATCTGCGTAATTCCAATTCTATACTTCTTAGAGCCTGTCCCAGCATTTCCGCTACTCTTACTCTCACTTCCAGAATTCCCGCAACTCAAAACCATAAGCATCAAAGTGCTTGCCAAAATCAACAATTTTTTCATAAATTTTTCCTCTCTTTCCTACTATCCTACAATTTTTTCACTATACTTGAACATTTAACAAAGAACTTTAGCCTCATTTTTATATTACCTATTAACTGCAGCAAAAACTGCTCCACTTGTAAAAATCAGATATTTCTTGTTAATATTCGTTAAAATGATATAGCGAATAATATTTCCTTCTGCAATAAAAATAATACCATTTTTTTTGCTTTAAATCAAATTATTATTTTCTTTTTTATTACTTTTTTGATTATTTTTTATTCTCTAAATCTTTTTTCACTAAACTAAACTCTATAAAAGCTATACTTGTTATTTGGAAACAAGGGGTCTTAACCCCTTGCATAATAAATTTATTATTTAAATTTTAAAATTTTATGTATACATATTGAATAAATAGTCTCAACTTTTTGCATATTAAATCTATTATTTTAAATAATATAAAATACATTAAAATTGTATTGTTGGCAGAATCATATTAAATTCACCATTTTCAATTTTATATTTATAAGTAGCTAAATTAGCTAGTTCCAGACTATGAGTAACTATTATTATTGATTGGTTTCTCTCTTTATTTATCTTCATAAACAGTTTATTTATAATATTACTTGTTTCCGTATCTAAATTTCCAGTTGGCTCATCAGCTAGTATTATATCAGGATCATTAATCATCGCCCTTGCTATTGCAACTCGCTGCTTTTCTCCTCCTGAAAGTTCCATTGGCTTATGTTTTATCCGCTTTGCAAGCCCTACAAGTGCCAGCAGTTCCTTTGCTTTTTTCTTTATTTCATTTTTATTCATATTTTTATTAATAAGTGCAGGCATCATAACATTTTCCAGCGCTGTAAACTCATTTAGGAGATAATGAAACTGAAACACAAATCCTATTTTTTTATTTCTTATAGCTGTTTTAGCCTTCTCATTCCTATAATGGATTTTTTCTCCATTAATATAAATTTCCCCATCAGTCGGCTCATCTAAAAGTCCTAATATATTCAAAAGTGAAGTCTTACCACTTCCAGATTTACCTTGAATCGAAATAAAATCTCCTTTATTAAAAGCCAAATTTATATTTTTTAAAATATGGATATTTTCAACTTTTGTCTTATAAATTTTATTGACATTTTTTAATTCTATTATTTTATTCATATTTCAATGCCTCCACAGGTTTTAGTTTAGCTGCCCTTGCTGCCGGGAAAATTGTTGATAGAAATACAACGACAAATGTTACTCCATAAATAATCAAAAGTTCCTTTTGTGAAATATACAGCGGCAATTCTTCCAAATAATAAGTTCCACCTTTCATATACATCTTAAACAAACTTTTTAAAGCTATCAAAACAAGTGGCGAGATTCCGCTTGCTAAAATCATTCCAAAAACACCAATTATTAAACCTTCTATTGTAAAGATTTTCCGAACATTATTATTTGTATAACCAATTGATTTTAAAATTCCAATATCCTTTATTTTTTCCCTTACAATCATATTTAAAATTACTGATACAGCAAAACTTGCAATAATCAATAGTAAACTTAAAATAGCAATTAATACAAACCTTTCAAATTGTAATGCCTTTAATAAATTTTGATTAATTGTTTTCCAGCTTATTACACTATATTCCTTGGGATTTACGGTATTTCTTACTTGACTTAATATTCCTTCAACTTTTTCAGGATGTTCAACTTTGATTCCAATTTCTGTTACCACTTTTCCTTGATCTGATAAAATTTGCATTGTTTCCAAAGGTACAATTGCAAGATTTGAATCGTAATCTAAAAATCCTGTCTTAAAGATTCCTCTTACAATAAGTTTTATTTCCTTATTTTCAGCCGATACAAGACTTATTTCTTTTCCAACTTTTAGATTCATTTCAGTAGCCAGCTGTTCACCAACTAAAACTGAATTAAGCTCTGAAATATTGTTATTTCCATCTACTATTTTCAAGTTAAGTCCGTCTTTTACATTCTCAGGACTAATTCCATCGACTAATACACCTTTTGCTAGACCATTGCCTTTTAATATCGACTGGCTGTTCATTTGCGGAATAACAGCTTTTATTCCTTTAATTTTTTTTACATTTTCTACAGTTCCATCATAATTTTCAAAAAATTTTGATTTTTTATTTTTTACAAGAATATGCGGACTCATCGTCAATAATGAGTTTACCATATTTTTTCCCAGTCCATTTGAAACAGTTAATGAAACAATAAAAACTGTTACTGCAATAGCTACTCCAAGTACTGAAAATATACTTTGAAATTTTCTTTCAATAATATGCCTAAACGCAATAAAAAATTCTACCATAGTTACTTTCTTATTCTCCTCTGCTTTAAATTTTTCAACTTAAAATTTTTATTTTATGTCATTTGACATTTCACGTGAAATATTATAATTTTCCATTAATGCTTCTCTTTGAGTTTTCACTTCAGCCACATCTAACACAATTTCATTTTTTTCTTCATCCTCAAAAATAATAAATTCACTATTCGTATTTCTAACTTTTTTTACAAAATCATTAAAGTCCTTATACTTTTCTCCATTAACTTTTGTAATAATTCTATTTTCTAAATCTGAATATCCTAAGTTTACATCAAATGGAAGAACTCTTACTAATATAACAAGTCCATCATAATTTTCAAATAATTCCTCTCTATCATAAATCGCAGGCAAAGTATCTGTTGGATGCTCTTGTGAAACTGATGTGATATAATTTGTTGTAAGCGGTTCAAAAACCAGTCCTCCATAAATATAATATGAGGGAGCTTCCTGCAACTTTGCACTTTTTACAACGCTATATTTTATATCTGTCTTTTTCAACGTAATTTGACCCTTTTCAATTTTTTTATCTCTTATAATTTCATAGCTTAAACTTTGCCCATATTTTTTTTCTTGATTTACAAAGTTAAAATCTGTCTTTTCATTTTTACGAAATTCTACTGTCCCATCTGATTCGATATCTTTCCCATCTAATTTTAGCAATACGTCATTTCTTTTTAAAACTCCATTAAATGGTGAATTTTGAAAAACTTTTTTTATAATGATACCCTTTGAATCATTTTTTAATCCCAACATTTTACGTTGCGATGTACTTTCCAATTTTGCCCACTGTATTCCTAGTTTTGGAGGTCCGTCATAATTTCCATCTCTTATATCATCCAAAAAGTTATTAAGTATATTAACAGGAATAAAATATCCAATGTTATCAGCTTGTGTAAGTCCAGCAAAAGCGACTCCCACAACTTTCCCATTATTTAAAACTGGTCCTCCGCTATTTCCACTATTAATCGCAGCATCCGTCTGCCCAATCAAAAATTTCTGATTTGTCAAAGTATATGTATTATGCTCCATTCTCGAAACAATTCCTCTAGTCGTACTAAGTTTATCCCCGCCAAGCGGATACCCATAAACTGTAAGACTATCTTCAATCCTTGGCAATATTCCTAATTTCAATGTAGTCGTTCCATTAAAAAATGCCTTATCTTCTACATCAATCAACGCCAAATCATATTCTTCCGAAACAAATTTAACATTTGCCTTGTATTTTCTAGAATCTCCTTCTTTTCTGACTTGCAAAAATTTTTCATTCAATACTGCATGAGCATTTGTAATAATTCTATTCCCGTCTATAATAAACCCTGTTGCTGTTGAATTAAAATCCTGCCCATTCTGCCATGGCGAAGCATAATTAAACATCTGATGTGCGGCATAAACTTTAACGAGTGCCTTTTTTACTGAACTATCATCGGCAAAAATAAATCCACACAAAAGCAAGTTTATTATAAAAATTATTTTTTTTATATCCATATTTCAAACCTTTCTTGAATACTTTAAATATTCATTTTTTCTCCAATTTGATTTTGTATTAATTTTAAAAATAATAATTCATTATTTATATTCAATCTAATTTGTATTTTTTTCTTATCTTTTGTTATTATTTCCAAAAATTTATCCACTTTACTTGAATTTATCCTTATCATTTTTACACTTGCACTTTCAATATTTTCCATGCTAATTTGTATTTTTTTCAAAAATATTTCATTATTTTCAATTACAATCTTAAAATTAAACAAAAGAAATGTAGCCCCAGCAACATATCCAAAAAGAATCACGATAAGTGTAATCTTTAAGGGTGTAAATTTTTCAATCCCGCTAATTCCCTGATAAAGTGAATATCCAGCAATAGCAGCAATTATTATAAAAAAAATAGATGACGAAATCATATATTTAGAGTTTGCTCTAAAAATATACTTATTTTTCTCATCTTCTATTTTATAATTATCAAGTTTATTTTTAAAATTTTCTATATTAATAAAATTGTTCATCATTCTATAACTTAAAAAATTAAAGTTTAACAATAAAAAATAACTTATTCTGTAATTTTATAAGTTTCTTCTCCTTCTTTTTTTAAATTTAAATTATTTCTTGCAAATTTTTCAGTCTTTTCATCTTCATCTGAATTTTTTTCCTGATCTAGCAACTTATTTTTTTTATTTGTAAGTTCTTTTATCTCTGCATCTGTATTAGCTAAACTAGTTTGCATAGTCCTTTTTCCCAAAAATACGTTTACACTTTGACCAACAAAATAAACTACCAAACTAAAAAATATAATATTTCCTATGAAGCGTAACTTTTTCATTATTCCTCCCGTTTTTATTTTTTATTTCTCTTTTATTCCTTGTTCTGTATTTAATTTTCTATCTTTTCTTATTTTTTCTATTTCTTTTACAAAACTATCCAAACTATCAAATTTTTTATAGACAGAAGCAAATCTGACATAAGCAATTTCATCCAAGTCTATTAAGTACGAAAGTATCTTCTCTCCCAGTTCACTAGATTTTATTTCACCTGAATATCCTGTTAATATCTCACGTTCAATCTTATCTATTGTTTCTTCAATTTTTTCAGTATTAATATTACGATTTTCAAATGCCCTAACAATTCCATTATAAACTTTTTCCCTTGAATAAGGTTGCTTTTCTCCGCTTTTTTTTATTACAATTAATGACAGCTCAGCAACTTTTTCATGAGTTGTAAATCTTTTACCACATTTTTCACACTCACGTCGTCGTTTAATTGAGTTTCCTTCAAAATAGGAACGACTGTCTATAACTTTTGTGTTTTCATAACCGCAAAATGGACATCTCATAACTTTTACCCCTATCTTTTTGAATCTCTTCACTTCTTTATTTCAATTAGCAAAACTCACTATCAACTAACCATTCACAAAATAATTACTGATTTATTATTTTTATTCTATTCTCATTTCTAATTATCTGCTTGTTTCTTCATTCCGAATAATTTCAATAATTTCTTCATTTGATTCAGCCTTCAACAGATTATCTACAAATCTGTCTTCTCTTATTAATCTTGATATTCTTGCCAACACTTTTAAATACTCCTGTGTTTTATTTTTTGGACATAGAAACATAAAAAAAATATTCACATTCTCGTCATCTAATGAATCGTAAGCTATCCCATTTTTTGAAATTCCAAAAGTCGCTATCAGCTCATCTACTGCACTTGTTTTAGCATGTGGCAATGCAATTTTTCTTCCGATCCCAGTTGATCCCATTTCTTCTCTTGAAAAAATATCACTTAATCCCTGTTCTTCATCTTTTATTAAATTTGTCTTTTTTAAATTATTATACAGCTCTTTAATTACCGCATTTTTATTTTTTGATTCTAAATTTAGATCTATCGTATTTACTTTAATATAATCAGCGATATTTTTAGTTTCCATAAAATTCCTCCATAATAAATTTCTTTATTTTTATTTCAGTTTGTAAATTTCTATTTACAAAATTTTCAAAAATTATAACTATTTTTTTTAAAAATCCTGTATAATTTTCCATTTTTTCCTGAGTTTCAGTTATACATGAACTATTTTTTGAAATTTTCAAAATTTCTTTATATTTTTGTATGTTTTCTTTCCTATCCTTTTTTAATATCAGACTAATCTCATTTATATCATAAATTCCATTTTCTAGCATTATTCTTCTTAAAAATGATAACACAACATAATATTTATACCCTTTTTTTATATATGGAAGAGCATCAATAAAATTTAATATTTCTACCAATTTATCAAAAAAATTGCCATTTTCCTCAGTCATATAATAAATTTTATCTATACTATCAAGTATATACAATGATATTTCCAATTTTTCAATATTTTTCAAAATATTTTTGAAATTTTTTATAATTTCTATATCTTTTATAATATAGTAATTATTTTTTTGAAAAAGTGTAATTTCAATTTCATTCAGTGGATTTAAAGAAACAGTATTTCTTTTTTTAGATTTTCGGATTCCATAAGCAGTTGCCATAATTTTCCCATAATTTTTGCTAAAAAGTGTAACTAATAAATCCGCCTCTTTCATTTCTTTTTTTTTCAAAACAATACAGTTTGTTTTTATTATTTTCATATTTCACATTTTTCTTATTTTTAGTTTTTTAAATATGTCCATCTCTTAAATATTTTTTGTTTAGAAAAGGGGGTATCCCCCTTTATCTAGTTTACTATCATTTTTAATATATAGTTATGAACAAGTTTATCGTTATACCTTAATTTCTATAAACACTAAATTATCTAAAATTCGATAATCTATAAATTATTTGTGAACTTCCATCTTTTACAGAAATTTTTGTTGGAAAATAATATCCGTTTGAAGATTTGTAGTCACTAAAGTTTACAGTATTTCCACTGCTTTTTATTGAAGTTAACCAATTATTTGAAAATGTAAATGTATCTCCATTTTTAGTTTGTGTTTTTTTAGAAGTTATACCTGTTAACTTATTAAACACAGACAATATGCTTGCTTCACTTTTTTCAACTTTTTGAGTAACAGTTTGTTTTAATTTTGGATAATAAATTGTTTTTTTACTTCCGCTAAAAGTATAAATTTCTCCTTTATTTATACTTGGTGCTGTAATTGTCAGCTTCATTGTCCCCGAATTATATGCCATCACATAGCTTTTACTTCTTTTTCTCCCATTAATTGTCGCATCTTCAGTAACATTTACCGTAAAGCTTCTTTTTTCCCAAAAATCCTTAGAAAATGAAAATACCGATACCAATAAAAATAATAATATAACTTTTTTTGTTGCTGTTAATTGTCTTAACATAATTAAACTCACCTCTTTATTTATTTTTAAAATAATCTATATATTAATACTATTTTGTATATCTTAATACAACTTTCTTTAATTTATTTGTGAATTCTCTTTATTTTGTTGTTCCTCTTCAGCCTTTACCTGATTTTGTATCTGATTATTAATCACATCATTAACACTCCATTTGTAAACTAATACACTTTGAACATCAAATATGTTAAAATTTGGATTAAATTTTAATTCTTTAACCTTATTAAAATCATTTAAATTTTTTATTTTAAAACTTCCTATTTTTATTCCTCTTGGCAAAATATCACTTACTCCTGAAGTTTCTATGTTAAATACTGTATTTTTTTCAACTTTTCCCTCGTTATAATTTAGAATAGAGAAAGTTCCATTCCCATTTCCACGTAAAATTTGCTGATCGGTTCCATTTAGTACAACACTTAATTTTGAAGTTTTACTTGTCAATAACGTTACTTCCGAATATTCATCACTTACTTTAGAAATTTTCCCAATAAGGTATCCGTTAAACATTACTGGTAAATTTATTTTTATGCCTTGGGCAGCTCCCTTATTTATATACATTTTTTCCGATGAATTTCCGTTTTCCACAAGTGCTACGTCTGCCGCTATAAACTCAGACGGATTTTTTTGACGCATTTCCAGCATTTGCCGCAATTTCTCATTTTCTTCCTTCAAATATGCAAACTCCATATTTTGAACTTTATTTTTTTGTAATTCAAAATCTCTATTTTTGTTATTTTCAACATATTCTCCGATATAACCAATATCATTAACTCTCGATTTCAATTTCAAAACTTGAGTGTACAACATACTTTTTACTTTTACTAACCTAAAATTCACCGCCTGAGTCACTCCATCTAAAAATGTAAACGAACTTGTAATTCTATTTTTAAATGCAAATAATATTATTATTATAATTATTAAGATCAAAACTGTTCTACCTGTGCTTTTTTTTTCAGAAAAATCATCTAATTTCATTATTATTTTAATCCTCTCATTTTTTTATTCTAAATAAAGTTTCCAAATATAACGTATGATTATTGTAACTAATCAAATTGCCTCAAAATTAAATTATAACAAGAAATTTTTCAACAATAAAAGTATATAAATTCAATTTTAAAGCGATATTATTATAATATCATATAACATATATTATATCAAGTATTTTTATAATTATTTTTTTTAATCTAAAAATATTTATTTTAATACTGAATCCTGTCTAAAAAAATTAAAGATAATATTTTATATTAATTGCTGACAAGGGAACTTGACTCCTTGTAGAGAAATTCATAACCATCCCGCTATTTAAATGGGAAATAATAGTATTACCTATTAATTTATTTTTTTGAACAAAAAAAGGTACTCATTATTATTAAGTACCCTTTTTAGAAAATTTATTCTTGACCAACAACAGCTCTGTAGTGTTTTTCAAGTTTTTGAAGTTTTTCAGGATTATTTCTTAAATAAAAATTCACTTTTTCAATCACATCTGCTGTAGCCTGTGTTCCGCTTTCTACAACATCAGCATCTGCTGAATTCCCATCCTCAGCAGGCATTTCAGAAACTCCAGTAGAATCTACATTATTTTTTCTGATAGATTCTTTTTTAGATCTTTCCTTAATTTCTTTTCTTGATTGTTCTTGAAGAGCTGATTTTCTATATTCTTCAAGTATTTTTTTCGTATTCACATCAGCAGAAGCCATTATTGAAATAGCTGCAATTCCAATTAAAATAAACTTTTTCATATTATAAATTATTCCTTTCTAAAAATTTCTTTAATATCTTTATTTATATTATACCAATATATGTTAAAAACTTCAAGGAAAAATTCAATTAATTAAAAATTAAGTTAAATAAAATTGAAATAAAAGTAATTATTGCTATAATATATTTACCAAAGTTCAAAGGTAGATTGGAGGTTATAATGAAAAAAATATTGATGCTAGCTGGAGCTTTAATTATATCTGCTGTATCATTTGCAGATTTAGAAAGCACAATCAAAAATCACTATAGTAACAAAACTATAGATTTAACTGTTGTATCAAAACCAAGACAAGAGGTGACAAGTAGTGGAGCTGCTTCTACAGCTATAAGAGATCAAATTATCTCGTTTGCACAAACAAAATTAGGTTCACCATATGTTTGGGGAGCAACTGGTCCAAACACTTTTGATTGTTCAGGCTTCGTTGGTTATGTATTCAAAAAAGCTGCTAATGTAAGCTTGCCTAGAGTTTCAAGCTCACAAGCGACATTTAAACCAAGAATTTCATCAATGAATATGACGAAAGGCGATTTGGTATTTTTTGAAACAACTGGAAAAGGTCGTATTTCTCACGTAGGTATCTATATGGGTAATAGACAGTTTATTCATGCTTCTTCTGGAAGTAGAAGAGTAACAGTTTCTAGTTTAGACAGTAATTTTTACAACAAGACATTTAGATGGGCAATTAATCCATTTAGTAGTTAATTACTACAATTAATTTCTTATAAATAAATATATTCTTTACATAAATTCTTGTATAAACAAGAGATATTAAAATCATAAATTGATTAAAAAATATAAAAACTTTGGAACAAGGAGTTTTATCTCAGTTGAGGAGATATTGCTCCTTTTTTTCTATTTTTCCATGTTATTCTCTCATCTAAATAATAAATTTATTATAAACTTTTTGGCAAGGGAAAGGAACGAGTCTACTTGTCATCAAAAAATAAAATACAATTTTTGTTTTTTAATAGAATTTAATACCACATTAGTTAAGGAGCTTAAAATATTATGAAGATTAATAGATTATTTGAAATTTTATATCTGTTGCTTGAAAAAAAGACTATTACTGCTAAAGAACTTGCTGAACATTTTGAAGTATCCGTCAGAACAATCTATAGAGATATTGACATTCTCTCTTCTGCTGGTATTCCAGTATATTTTCAAAGGGGAAAATCTGGCGGAATAAAGCTAATGGATAACTACGTCATAAATAAATCGCTACTTTCACAAAACGAGCAAAATGAAATACTTTATGCCCTGCAAAGTTTAAATGCTACTAATTATCCAAATAATAATAAAACTCTTTCAAAATTAAACGCTATTTTTAACAAAAAGTCAGACAATTGGATAAAAATAGACTTTTCCAGATATAATTGCGATGATAACACTCTATTTGAAAAAATTAAGGAGGCAATATTAACTAAACAAACCGTAAAATTTAATTATTTTAACACAAAAGGTGAACATTCTGAAAGAATAGCAGACCCTTTAAATTTATGGTTTAAAGAAAGAGCATGGTACTTATTTGCCTATTGCCACAAAAAAAGCGATATTCGTCAATTTAAAATAACAAGAATCAAAAATCTAATCTTAACAGACAAACATTTTGAAAAATCCGTAGAAAATTTTAAGATTAATGATAAAAAAGATAAGATAAAGAATGTAAAAATTATAGTCGAAATAGACAAATCACAAGCATACCGTGTCTACGATGAATTTTCTGAAGAGAATATAAACAAAATGGAAAATGGAAATTTTGAAATTGTAATGGAATATCCTGAAAATGAATGGGTTTATGGTTATCTTCTATCCTTTGGAGAACATTTGAAGATAAAGGAGCCAGAGAGAATAAAGAAAATTTTGTTTGAAAAAATTGAAAAAATGAAGAAGAATTATAAATAAGAAAATATTTTTCAAAGTTTTTTTCAAGAATAAAATGTCATAATCTTCTAAAATATTAGAAATGAGAGAAATGGAAAACAATATCAAAGTATATGTAAAAAAATATCCGGATACATGGGGAGTAATTCAAGATTACACCATAAATAATGCTATTTTCAAATATCTTGGTTTTGGTTATGATTCAGAACTGATGAGATAAATTATAAAAATTAATAAATATGGCAATATCTTATTGTCGTATTTTTTATTTTGAAAAATTTACTTAATTTTTATAAATCAAAATTTTATTTTTTAATATGACATACTCTTGTCATATTATGACTGCTATAATTGATTTAATAAAAATTGAGAGAAAAGGTGGTATAATTATGAAATATGAAATAGTAGAAATTAAAGAAAAAACTCTTGTTGGATTTAAAGCACGAGTGAAAGATGACGAAACAATGTCTGAAAAAATTTCAAATTTATGGGAAAAACTGTATTCTAAAAAAGGTGTCCAAAATATAAAGGACAGAATAAATGATAATGCTATCGGTGTCTATTATAACTACAGTAATGAAAATGACTTTGAGTACGACTGTCTTACAGGCTGTGAAGTGAAAAATAAAATTGATGAAATTCCTGAAGATATGACAAGGCTAGAAATTCCACAAGGAAAATATGCAAAATTTGTGATTTTTGGTGATCCTGTAAAGGCTGTTGGAGAATTTTGGTATAAATTTTGGGAAGAATTTGGGAAGGAAAAATCTAATATAAGAAATTATACCTATGATTTTGAAGAATATATAGCAGGTAATGATTATGAAAATACAGAAATTCACATTTATATTAGCATAAAATAATAACTAGGAGATGATAATTATGGCATTTGATTTTAAAAAGGAGTTTAAAAAATTTTATAAACCGTCGGGAAATCCTGAAATTATAGAAATTCCTAGAATGAATTTTATAGCAGTGCGAGGGAAAGGAAATCCAAACGAAAAAGATGGCGAGTATCAGAAAGCAGTTGAAATGCTATATGGAGTTGCCTACACTCTTAAGATGAGCTATAAAACAGAATACAAAATTGAAGGATTTTTTGAATATGTTGTTCCGCCACTAGAAGGACTTTGGTGGCAGGAAAATGTAGAGAATAAAAATTATTTGTTAAACAAGGAATTATTTAACTGGATTTCTTTAATTAGAGTGCCTGATTTTATTAAAAAGGAAGATGTGGAATGGGCTATAAAGTGTGCTACTGAAAAAAAGAAAAAGGATTTTTCAAAAGTTGAATTTTTCAGCTATAATGAAGGGCTTTGCGTACAATGCATGCATATAGGAAGCTACAATGATGAACCCAAAACTATTCAAAGAATGAATGAATTTGTACAAGAAAGTGGGTACAGTATTGATTTAACAGATAAAAGACATCATCATGAAATTTATTTAAGTGACCCAAGAAAAGCAGATATGAATAAAATGAAGACAGTAATACGACAACCTATTAAAAAATAAGGAAAAATTAAAAGAAATTCTAAAGTTTTACATAAACTTAAAATATAATTATAGCACAGGATGATAAAATTACCATCCTGTTTTTTTATTCTTCCTTAAAATATATAAAAATTATTTTTAAAAATGTGCATAAGTGAAATCTGCAATTCCAGTAACACTTCTTCTCACAACATCTTTTATCTTTGGATTTCTGTAATGATTTTCTACTGAAAAATATAGTGGCGAAATTACATTCTCATCAATCAGTATTCTCTCAGCTTCATTTATTTTTTTATCTCTTTCTTTAGAAGACGGTATTTTTGAGATTTCTGTTACTAATGCATTGTATTTAGCTTTAGACCAGACATTCATATTTAAGTTATCATCTTTTTTCCATCTATCTAAATAAGATAAGGCATCATCGTATTTTGGCGACCATGTATTCAATACTGTATCATAATCTCCAGATCTAGTTTTTGATAATCTTTCTTTAAATGGTACAGTTGAAATATCTGTCTCCAGTCCTAATTTTGTTCTCAATTCCTCTTGAATGAACTGTATTTCCTTTACTTCTGGATCTGAGTTTCCTGATAACAATCTTAATCTTAATCTATTAACTCCAAGTTCTTTTAATGCTTCTAAATACAATTTTTTAGCTGTTTTAATATCATTATCTTTAAAATAATCTTTATCTGGATAACTTTCCCTATATTTTTTACTATATCCTGAAATTTCGTTACTTATAATTGATTTTGCAACAATTGATCCATCTTTCTTAATTTCATTTACATATTTCTTTCTATCAATGACTATCGAAATAGCTTTTCTCAATTTAGAATTTTTCAAATATTTATTGCTTAAATTAAAATCAAGATACCAGACTCTTCCATTAAAATATGTATCTAAAACCTTATTTTTCTTATATTTTGACAGACTATAAGGCTCAACTCTTGACATATCAATTTCTTTATTTTTAATTAAATCATCAACTACTCTAAAGTCTTTTGAAATAACATATTTTATTTTTGGAATTTTTATATTTTTAGCATTCCAATAATCCTCATTTTTTTCTAACAAAATCTCTTCTTCCTGTAATTTTGTTATTTTATATGGTCCATTAAACAAGAAGTCATCCAGCTTTACTGCATATTTATTTTCTCTAGATTCATAAAACTTTTGATTTAGAGGTACTGAAATTGGCAAAGTTAAAATATATTTGAAATAAGCTGTAGGATACTCTAGTTCTATTTCCAGTGTCTCATCATCAATTGCCTTAACTCCCAAAGCGTCTGCCCCAACTTTTCCGTTATAATACTTTTCCGCATTTTTTATAGGAAACAGCATCTCAGAAAATTGAGCTGCGACCTTAGGATTTAAAACTCTTTTAAATGCAAAGACAAAATCATTCGCTACTATCTTTTGACCATTGCTCCATTTTGCATTGTCTCTCAATTTGAATATCAATTTATTACCATTTTCCTTAAAGCTCTTGGCAACTCCTCCCGTATAATTCCCTTTTTCATCCAATCTCAATAATCCTTCATATATGCTTGAATCAACTTGAACTGCTATCATCTCTGTAAATAAATGCGGATCCAAAGTATTGTAATCACTTCCAAGATTAAAGACTACTGTTTCTTTATTATCCTTGCTGTTCTTAGAACACCCCGCTAATAAAAATACAAATATTATCAACGTAAAAAATATATTTTTTTTCATTCCTGCCGAATATCTTATACTCGATTCTTCAGATATCTTTTAACAACATTTTAGAAATCAATTTATCCAGTATAAATATCCCTTTCTCTCCTCTCATTTATATTTTCCAAAATTAATTATAATAATTCTTTCTTTAGTTCTTCAACTTTATCTAACTTTTCCCAAGGTAAATCAATATCAGTTCTTCCAATATGACCAAAAGCTGCTAAATCTTGATATCTAAATGATGGCTTTCTTAAATTCAATGATTTTTGGATTCCGTTTGGTGTTAAATCAAATAATTTTGCAACAGCTTCTTCAATTCTTATTTCTTCAACTGTTCCAGTTCCAAATGTTTCTACACGAATTGATACTGGTTCTACGACACCAATCGCATAAGACAGCTGAACTTCACATTTTTGGGCAAATCCTGCCGCAACTACATTTTTGGCAATCCATCTCGCTGCATAAGCTGCCGATCTGTCAACTTTCGACGGATCTTTTCCAGAAAATGCTCCTCCACCATGTCTAAAGTATCCACCATAAGTATCAATTATAATTTTTCTTCCTGTAAGGCCAGAATCTCCATGAGGCCCTCCAATTACAAATCTTCCAGTTGGATTAATATGAAATTTTCTAACATTTTCAATATTCAAGTTATATTTTTCCAATACAGGTTTTATCACAAGTTCTTTCAAGTCCTTTTCAATTTGTGCATTTGTAACATCTTCATTATGTTGTACAGACAAAACTACTGTATCAACATTTAATAATTTCCCATTTTCATCGTAAGCTAATGTAACTTGGGCTTTTGCATCGGGTCTAGCCCATACGAGTGTCCCGTCCCTTGTAATCTTAGTTAATTTTTGAATGATTCCACGTGATAATACAAGTGCTAAAGGCATTAATTCTTCAGTTTCATTAACCGCTCCACCAAACATAATTCCTTGGTCTCCAGCACCGCCTGTATCTACTCCCATTGAAATATCAGGCGATTGAGAGTGAATAGTATTTAACACTCCACAGTCAGAGTCAAATCCCATTCCCGGACGATATCCAATCTCATAAATCTTATCTCTAACAATTTTTTGTACATCCACATAAGTCTTAGTCGTAATTTCTCCTCCAACAACTACAAGCCCAGTAGTTGCAAATGTTTCACAAGCTACTCTTGCAGTTTCATCATCTGCAAGACAAGCATCTAATATTGAATCTGAAATCTGATCACAAATCTTGTCTGGATGTCCTGGTGATACAAATTCCGATGTAAAGTAAATTTTTTTAGTCATTTATTTCCTCCTAATTTCCTTTTTTATTTTATCAATTTTATAAAAGTTTCAATTTTTCAAACTTAAAATTTATATTATTATCTAAAAAAAAACTCTTCCTATAAGGAAGAGAATTAAAATTCTTATCCTTATCTTTGCATCTTTTATGCCGGATTTAGCACCTTGTATTTACAGGTTGCTGGATACTTAAAACGGGCCGTTCCCTAATATCTCTCTTGATAAGTTTATATTAAACTGTTTTATAAAATTTTAAATTTGATTTTCAAATAACTTTATTATAAAATTAGTATATAATATTTTCTTTAAAATGTCAATATATAAAAAATAATTTTTTATTGCATTTTATTTAATTATATTCTATTTATTATATTCAGCTGCTTTTTTCTTCATAATTTCATCTATATTTATTTCCGAGGACTTTTCAGAAGGTTTTGCTGTTTGCGCTTTTGGTTGATTTTCTTCTGGCTTAGTTTCAGTTTTTATAGATTCTTCAGCTTTATTTTTACTTTTTACATCATTAAGCGTACTTTCTGTAAGACTTTGAGAAGAGTTATTATTTCCTAGGAATGTTTTTACTCTTTTTTCATTTGATTTCTTCTCATCAATAACTCCACCTTTTTCAATTCTTTCTACTGTAGCGGCGGCATTTTTATCTCCATTTTTAGCTGCAATCTTGTACCATTTCAAGGCTTCTGACATATTATTCTGTTGATGGTATGACATTGCGATTGGCATTGCTAAAGCCTTGTTTCCGGAATTATACGCCTTCAAAAGATATGGACGTGATTCTGATTGCTTTCCACCATCGTATAAAATAGCTCCGATCTCATAATTTGCTTCCTTTACACCACGATTTGCGGCTTTTTGAAACCATTTCACAGCTTCAGAATCATTTTTTAATTCCTTATTTAAAAGTGCCACACGAATGTCAGCTTCTTTTATTCCAGCATTATAGGCTTTCTCAAATTCGATTTTAGCTTCTTTATATCTTTTAGCTTTTATTAAATCAACTCCTCTATTATACGCTTCGGCACCTGGACGCATTCTTATTTGACGTACTCTTTGTCCTCCAGCTACTCCAGCACCTCCAGTACTTGTTACAGCACCTCTTGGAAGTCTTGCAATTAATTTATTAGCTTCAGCTGTATTTCCCTCTTGTTTTAAAATTACTGCTAAATTATACATAGCTTCTGGATAATTTCTATCAACACCATATTGTAAAATTTGTTTTACTTTATCCATATTTTTCAAATTATAATATAATTGCGCAAGCGACATAATTGCTTCCTTATCTCCATTTTGTGCCTTTGTCAATGCTTCTGACACTTTTGAAGGATCAATTTGATTGTCAATTAAATTTTGTTGTTCTTCAGGACTTAAATTTTTTATGTTAGGATTTCCTTGCGCTTGTCCCCCAAGATTAAAAATATCTGTATTAATATTTGCACTTTGCTGTTGTTGTGTTTGAGTATTTTTTTTCTTATCTTTTTTCTTATTAAAACAAGATACTGACATCATTCCAATTGCTAAAATTACAACTACAAGCATTATTTTTCTTTTCATTTCTGCTCATTCCTTTCTCTTAAATTCTTCTATTTTTAAACTTTATTTTTTTATTAAATCATAAATTAAGCTTTTCTGCCTAAAATGAGCCTAATTGCGTTGCATCTAATATTTTATACATAAAATCCGTACTAGCCTTTGTAGTCGGCTCATCATCAAAATTAACAGTAAACAGTCCATCTTTATTTTCCCATAATCTATCAAAATATGTGTAAATATCCCTTGTCAATTTAGAATCTGCATTTGTCAAAATTCTAAAATTAGCATCCATTATATATCCACGTATATTTTTTCTAATTAAATTAGCTGAACCAGTTTGTATTATAACATTTCCATCTGTTTTTTTTATTAGTGTTATCTTTGTATGATATTGCTCATTATTGGTAAAATACCATTTTATCTCTATTTTATTTTTAGTCTTTTTCTTTAACTTTTTAGAAACTGGCTTATTTGGAAGCCCATTAGTGCTCATTCCAAAGGCATCCCTGCTTCTATCAAAAATAATCCTAATTTTTACTCCACGATTTGACGCTTTTATTAATCTATCAACAACCCCTCTATCTGCTAGAAAGTACATTCCCATAAGTATCTCGTCCCCAGCTTTCGTATTCTCAATATCCTTATCTAAATGCTCTCCAATCTTCGCTTCTGTTACAAATTGGAGCTTATACTTATTATTTTCATCATCAAATCTTGTAAGGACATCTCCAACTTTCAAATCATCTTGCTGCTTTTTATCATTAGATTCTTGACTTTTCTCAGGAAGTTTCCCAGTTTGTGCAAATCTTCTTGTTTCTTCTTCCACAAAATCTTCCTTTTTTTTCTCAATTTCCCTAACTTTCTTCTCATTTTCATCTTCTAAAAAATTATTTTTTATAGAATTATTCACTAAATTTTTTTCATTCTCAACCAAATTTCCAATTTGACTATTATTTATTTGATTTCCTTGCTTTTCATCAATATCAATCTTCCCACCTGAAAACTCAGCCACGTGCTTTAACCCTTGCAAAACATCCTTTACAATTTCACCATTAGCCGATATTGCCACATTCTCATGAAAATAACTAGGATCATGAATATTTGCACTGGAAATTACAACATTTCCTTCATTCAAAAATATCTTTCTATGATCTGCCTTTACATTTAAAGCCCTCAACAAATTTCTCAAAGTCAATTTAGGCCACATTGGACCATAAAAATTCCCAATCCAGCCTTTTCCCTGTGGATTTCCATGAGGTTCTATCAAAGTTCTCCAAATAGGCGAATACCAAGGAAATGTATCTTTTAATTTAAAAATATCCACCACTATGACATCAATTCCCGCTTTTTTCATATCTGTAATAAATGGATGCTCAAAAGCCCCATACAAATTATTATTCTCATCTGAAAGCACATACACCTTTAAATCAGGATTTTCCATCTTCTTTTTAATAAGCCTTCTTGTATATTCCTTAGCAAACTCTGGAAAATGCTCCTTATCCTTATTATAAATGTCATTAAACAAAAACATCTCCACAATCAGATAATCCTTTGCCTCGTCTACAATCTTATAAGTCGCATCCCAGATTTTTCTATCATACCGAATATTCCCATCCTTGTCAAGATAAGTTAAATCATAATGAAACTCAACATTATCACTATCTCGCATCGGACTTTCATAATCTACTCCAAGTGGCGGAGTTTTTATTGTAGAACACGACATTGCAAAGATTGAAAAAATACCAATTAATAAGCACTTTTTTCTTCCTGCTAAATCCATTATATTATTTCTCCTTTATTATCTTAAATTTCCCTCATTTTTTAACTTACCAAATTATTTATCCATTTCTTGCTCTTTAGCCTTAACATACAAGGAACGATCTTTATTACTTCATCACTGCACGAAAGCAAATACACAACTGCAACTGGCAATCCTGAATAAAGTCCAGAAAAATATGTAATCGGAATTGCAACGAACCAAAGCGGAATCAAATCAGTAAACATTGTCCAGACTGTATCTCCTCCCGAACGTAAAATTCCAACTAATAATTGCAAACTAATTGCCTTTATGAAAATTACAAAAACTTCTGCTTTTACAATTTCCCTTGCCAATGGATAACTTTTTTCATTTACATGAAGCAATATAAATGGACTGAAAATAAATACAATCGCTCCAATCACAATACCTGAAAGAACTGCCACCTTTAACAATATTATTGAATAATCATAAGCCTTATCTTCTCTTCCAGCTCCAATCTCATTACCAATTATAGCTGAAGTCGCACTTGAAAGACCAAATAACAACGTTAATACAAGACTGCTAATTGATTTTACAACTTGAACTGCAGCTGCAAAATTTGTTCCCATTCTTCCAAAAATCATTACATACATACTTGCCCCAAGTACCCATAATATTTCGTGAATAAATACAGGAAGCGATATTTTCATAACTTTTACAAAAAATTCCATCGACAAATCAAATAATTCATTTATCTTCCCAGCAATTGGCAATTTTAACTTGTAGATTATATAAATGATATAAGAAGTACTTATAATTCTTGCAATAACTGTTGCAACCGCAGCACCACGTACTCCCATCGCAGAAAATCCAAAATGTCCAAAAATCAATACATAATTTATAGTTACATTTATCAAAAGACCAAATACGCTTGAATAAAACGAATACTTTGTTTTTCCGATTGCACGAAGCTGTATATTAAACGCAAATCCCACTCCCACAAGCGGATAAGTCCAAGCTACTATTTGCAAATATGAAGCCCCTGTTTCTATAACTTTTTTATCATTTGTAAATATTGAAATTACAAGTTTTGGTACAAACAATCCAGCAAAAAGGAATAGAAGCGAAAATAAAAAGCCAACAATAACAGTTATTCCAAGACATCTCTTCAAGTTCTTATAATCCTTATTTCCAAAATACTGTGCCGCCAAAATTCCACCGCCGCTGTTCATCCCAAAAAGTGATGTCATAAAAATCATAAATACCTGATTAGCAAATCCCAATCCTGCAACAGCAACTGTCCCCAGCCCAAGTGCCACAATCTCTTTCCCCACCATAAACATATCAACAAAATTCATAAGTGCATAAATCATATTTTCAATTGCTACAGGCAATCCAATATTGACTACCTTTTTATAAACTGCTTTTTTATTTAATGTTTTTTCTTCCATTCATTCCCTTTCTTTTCTATATTATTCGTAGTAAATATCTTTATTAAATATTATTTTAATTGCTTTATTAATCCAAATCTTCCAATGTAGAATATTCTGAAAAAATTAACAGATGATCCGATACATATCTTCTTATTATAGCATAGTTATTATTTTTTATAAAGTTATAAACCCCAAAATTTCCAGTAAATTCTTTTGTTTTTTTCAAATTTATAAAAAAATTGTCATAAGAACTTACTAATTTACTGTCTGAAAGTGTTGTTAAATTCTCTTCAGGATTCAAAATATATGAAACACCATATTTATCATTCATATTTTTAAAAGCCATATTATCTGCCGATGTATTAAAATCCCCAGCGATAATTATATCATCTTCATCTGTTAATCTAGAAAAATATTCATAAACATTAACATAGCTCGCTGCTTCCAATAATCTCTGCTTTTCCTTATCCCCAAAAACCGAATGTGCTATAATGTACACAAAATCAAAATTCCCAGCTTTAAAATAAGCCCCATAAGGCTCCCTCATAAACTCATTTTCATCCTTTTCCTTATAAAATCCAATCCCTCTTGCTTCCAAAAACTTGCTTTTTCTATAAATAAATGCAAAATACTCCCGATAATTCTCACTCCCCACAGAATCTTCCGAAATAATGTAATCCCACTTTTCCTTAGTCAATTTTTCCAAATATGCCTGTGTTTTTTTAACCCCTTTTTCATTCATAACCTCTTCCAGCCCAATTAAGTCAAACTTTGCCAAAATCTGTGCAAATGCCTTGTAATCCTTTTGCTTTTCCCCAAGCCTAAGGGCATTAAATGAAGCAACTAAAACTGTATTTTCATCTCGATTTATCCCAGTTTCTTCATTTATCTTCCCTTTTTTAAAACAAGAAAATACTCCAAAAACTAAAAATACAAAAAATAATCCTCTAATTATTTTATTTTTCACCACAATCAACCCCTTGATTTTTTTATTTTTATTTATCTAACAGACCTGTCTGATAATTTAATTTTTTTATTTAGCAAGAGTTCAAGACCCCTTGTTCCAAAATATTTGCTTTATTAAATTTTAAATAAATATAGTTTTCAAACAAGTCTAATAATTAAATTCTATTGCAATAAATTAATATATATTTAATTTTATATCATTTCTTCAAAAAAAGCTATCGTTCCTTCGATAGCTATAATTTATTATTTGCAATTTTAAATTTTTATTATTAATTTGCTCTTTCGATGTATTCACCAGTTCTTGTGTCAATTTTAATTTTGTCTCCAATTACCACAAATAAAGGTACTTGCAAACTATACCCATTTGCAATTGTCGCAGGTTTTGTCGCTCTTCCGATTGTATCTCCCTTTAATCCTGGTTCAGTATAAGTTACTTCTCTAATTACTGTGTTTGGAAGTTCTACTCCTACTGGAGTTCCTTCATACATCAACACTTGAATAATCATTTCTTCTTCCAAGAAGTTTACTGCATCTCCTAAATCTTCTGTTCTTAAAGCAATTTGTTCAAAAGTTTCCTGATCCATGAAGTTATATTCTCCATCAATTTCATATAAAAATTGCATTTGGTTTCTGTCAAGAATGATGTCATCCATAAGTTCAGTTGCCAAAACTGTAATTTCCTGAATTTTTCCTGAAATTAATTCTTTTGTTTTAAATTTTACTTCTGCTGCTCTTTGTCTTTTTCCTGATGTTGACTGATGTCTTTCAGCTTTTAGTATTAAATATGGAATGTTATCCTTTCTGTATGTGCTTCCTTGTCTTAATTCTGCTGCTGGTTTCATTAATTTTTTCCTCCTAAATTTTACTTTTTATTTATAATTTGTTTATTTCTTAGATTAAGAAATTATTTTTAAAATAAATTTTATTGTATTTAATATTTTATTAAATATGTTGCTGTCACTACTACTCTCATTTTTTTATAAATCTGATTAGATTCATTTTCATTTATTTTTTTCACATCTTCCGTATCTTCCAATACTTCAAACTGCCCTTGACTTATATTCTTCACTCCGCCAATTTCATTATTATTTACTTTTAGCATTTCAATCGCTCTTACTTCAGCATTTCGTGAAGCATCCACAACCATATCTTTTTTATATTTTTCAATATTTGTTATAAAATATTCTGGCTTATCTATCTGAATATTATTGCTTTGAAGCTTTAATTCTGACAATTTTTCAAAAAAATCTTCAGCCTTGTCAATATTTTTGGTAACAATTGAAATTGTCTCAATTCCATCATAATCTGAAATTTTAGAATTTGGCATAACTGTTGCAGAATTTATATTTATCTGCTGTTTTGTATTTGATGAATTTTCAGCATAATTTGGCTGAATTCGTAAATTTCCAATACTGTAATCTTCTTCACTAATTTTTAGATTTTTAATCAAATCCGTAGCCAATTTTTCCTTTTCTGAAATACTACTTTTCAATTCATCAATATTTTCACTTTTTTCAGAAATCACAATATTTATAAGTGCCTTATCTGCTTTTATTCTACGTTCTGACACTCCCTTTACCGTAATTCTATTTCCATCCTTATTTGCCTTATTCATGGCATTTGAAATCAATGCCGAAGATATTATTAGCCCAAAGGATAATATTGTAGGAATTATTATAAATTGTATCTTTTTCAATTTTTACTCCTTTACTGAACTTTGTAAATTTATTATAATATTCGAGTATCTTAAAATTATGATTCATACACACAAAAGCTCTATCAAATTATAGATTATTTTATAAAAAAAGTCAATTATTATACAAACTTTTTTAGTATTATCGCATGTTAAAATTTTCTCTTTATGAAACTCTCTATTTATTGGGCAAAATAAATAAATTTAATTTTTGTAAAAAAATTTATTCTTTCGTACTCTCTTTCTCTTTTGTTTCAATATTATCCTTCTTAATATTATCTAGTACTTTTCCTCCCAAAAATCCTGCAAGCAGTGATTTTATATCAATTCCTGCTCCATCAGAAATTCCATCATTGATTCTTCCGATACTTTGAGTAATGTCAGAAATCAATTTGCTTGTATTTCCATCTCCATACATTGTTATTTTATCAATATTATTTAATGGTGCCGCTACATTTTTTGCAACTTCAGGAAGCGCTTTAAAGTACATTTCTGCAACGGCTGCTTCCCCGTATTTTTTCATTGCTTCCGCTTTTTTGTCAAGTCCTTCTGCTTCCGCTAATAATGTCTCTTTTTTACCTCTGGCTTCTGCCAACAGCATTTTTTCTTTTGCTTGAGCTTCTGCATTACCTCTGGCTTCTATTCCTTCTGCCTCTGCTAACATCTTAATTTTTACTGCATTCGCTTCTGCTTCTGCCTGAATTTTCTTGGCTTCTGCTTCTGCCAAAGCCTGTAACTTTATTCCTTCTGCTTGTTTTTGCCGTTTATAAAGTTCGGCGTCTGCTTGTCTTTGTTCTTCAACTAATCTTGCTTCAGCGTCTTTTGTCATATTGTACAATTTTGCATCGGCTTTTATTTGCTGGTCAATTTTAATTTCACTTTCAAGTTTTGCTTTATTTGCACGAATTGCTTGATCTTGCTGCGTAAAATTAGCATCTCCTATTACTTCTTCATATTCTTTACGATTTTTTTCTTTTTGAATATCGTAAGTTATATCTGCAAGAGCTTGTTTTGTATCACTTTCTATTTTTAAATCCGCTTGTTTAATTTTTAGTGCATTTTGTTTTTCTGCGATTTCTTCCTGAGTCTTAATTTCAATATCCTGTGCTTCTTTGAAAGCCTGTGCTTTTGCAATCGCAACTTCCTTTTCTGAATTAGCTTTTGCAATACTTGCATCTTTTGAAATTTTAGTCGTATTTTCAATTCCTAAGTTATCAATAACTCCCTTTTCATCAGTAAACGACTGTACATTAAACGATTTTAGCTCAAGTCCCATTTTTCTTAAATCATCAATTACATTTTCTTCGACTTTTTGATTAAAAACTTTTCGATTCTGAACCATATCTTTCAAATTCATCTGTCCGATAATTTCTCTTAAATTTCCTTCCAATACATCTTTTATCGCATTACTCATGTATTCATGATTTTTATTCAAAAAATTTTTACTAGCAATAAGCATTATCTCCTGTGCCGTTCCCACCTGCAATTTTACAATCGCATCAGCTTTTATATTAATAAAATCATTGGTAGGAACAAACTGCTTTGTATCCACATCGACAGAAAATACTGCCAAATCAAGATAATCGACTCTTTCAAAAGCTCTCACATAAAATGCAAGCCTTCCGCTAACCATTCTTTTTCTAAATCCTGAAATAAACGCCATTTTATCATTTGGCACTCTCACATAAGCAAACAATGATAAAATAATCCCAAGAATAATTACAATAATAAGTCCATAAAATATAACTGCTCCCATCATTTTCCTATTTCCTTTCAAATTTTCCTATTCTTTTCTCTTCTTTAGTATTTTACCACATAATTTTCTTTAATCAATACTTCCAAAACTATTTTGATAATCAAAGTTATTTATTTCTGTTTAATTTAAAATATTTCTTGAAAACATGGCTTAAAATATGTTATCATTTTAAATGTATATGTTTTTAAAAAATAAAAAATGATATAATAAATAATTTTAGGAGGAAAAAATAAATGGTTATAAAACCTAGATTAAAAGGTGGTTTAGCACTTACAAATCATCCAATTGGAGCAAAGGAATTTGTAAAGAGACAAATTGATTATGTAAAATCGCAAGATAAGTATGAAGGTCCAAAAAAAGTACTAATTATTGGTTCTTCTTCTGGATATGGACTTGCAACAAGAATTTCCCTTGCTTTTGGTGCTGGAGCTGAAACTATCGGAGTGGCATTTGAAAAAGGTATCGAAGGGAAAAGAACTGGATCTGCTGGCTGGTGGAATACAATTGCATTTGATGAAGCTGCTGAAAAAGAAGGACTAAAATATAAAAATTTCATTGGTGATGCTTTTTCTTTTGAAATGAAAGATGATGTAATAAAATTCATCAAGGAAGAATTTGGCGGAAAAATTGACTTATTAATTTACAGCTTAGCAAGTGCTGTCAGAACTGATCCTATTGATGGAGTTACTTACCGTTCTGCCCTAAAATCTACAACAAGAGATATTACAGGACCAACTATTAACTTTGAAAAAGAAATTATGGAAGATACAACAATGGGTGTTGCAACTCCAGAAGAAATTAAAAGTACTGTAAAAGTTATGGGTGGAGAAGACTGGAAATTATGGATTGAAGCGCTTGATAAAGGCGGAGTTCTTTCTGAAGGCTTTAAAACAGTAGCTTACTCGTATTTAGGACCAAAAGTGACTTATGGAATTTATAAGGAAGGTACAATTGGAGCTGCAAAAAGAGATTTGGAACATACTTCTGATATTTTGAATGACTTTTTAAAGAAAAGATATAACGGAGAGGCTTATGTTTCATTAAGTAAAGCGTTAATGACAAAAGCAAGTGCAGTTATCCCTATTTTCCCATTATACGCAGCATTACTTTATAAAGTAATGAAGGAAAAAGGTATTCATGAAGGTACAATTGAACAAAAACATAGATTATTAACTAAAATGGTTTATGGAAATGAGCCAGTAATTGACGAAGAAAGGAGATTACGTCCAGATAACTGGGAAATGCGTGAAGATGTTCAAGCTGAAGTAGAAGCACTTTGGGATAAAGTTACTCCAGAAAACTTTAAAGAAATAAGTGATTACGCTGGAGCAAGGGAAGAATTCATGCAATTAAATGGATTTGACTTTGACAACGTAGATTACGATGCTGATCTTGATTTAGAAGAATTGGCAAAATTAAGACCTTAATTTTAGAGATAATCAGGAAATAAAATAATAAAAAAATTAGACTATCTTAATTTAGAATAAAAATTATTCTTTTGATAGTCTTTTTTTATACTCCGCAGGAGTGAAGAATCAAAGGTGAAATTCTTTTAAAGTTTACTTTCTTGTTATTCTGTAAATAAAGTACAGTAAAACAATCAACACTAATAAAAACTCCAGCATCTGACTACCCGCTTAAATTGTGATTTTATGAGTTAGCGAAACTCATAAATTATTACAAAAAAGACTAGAAAAATCTAGTCTTTCCATCGCTATTTTTTTTAATCACAATTTATACCCTACGAGGTTTTCCTCTTAGTAAATATATTAAACCATAAAATTTTTAAATTGCAATAAAGATTTTTTATTAAATCTCCACCACAATTTCACTTTTTAAATCGAATTCCATCCCCAAAAACTTTTTCCAGCTTTCCAAAACTTTTTTATACTCTTCAAACTTACAGCTCCACAGCGGATATTCCTCACAAATCCCAAAAATCGTATGCTCAAATTCTACTCTATTTTTATTAATTTTATGTTGAAAAGCCTGTCCATCCCAAATAGTTTCCTGCAATTTTTCATTTTCAACTTGTTCCAATTGGGGCAACAGAATATTAATTATTTCCGTATCTGGAAAATCTTCCATTATTCCAGTTATTAGATATTTTGTATACTCTGCTTTCTTTTTTTCTAAATATCCACTTTTTTTATTATTTTTTGCTATTTCCCTTTCAGAAAATTTCACTTCTGGAAATGCAGTCAATCCAAAATCTTCATCGTCGTAATAGCCAAATTTTATAATCATCGTACTTCTCCTTTCCTCAACTTGCTTTTAACGATTTTCATAAACTGGATAGGCTGTTATTCTTGGACTTTTGTAACCACGAATTAAAACTCCGCTTTTGCTGATTCCCTGCCACATATTACTATCTCTGCCCTTTAAATCTTTTCTATTTTCCCAGGCTGAATTTATTTCATCAATAATTCTGGCTTCGTCCCAATTTTCTGGAAACATCGTATTTACACCGCCATTAGAAGTTTTTGCCTGCCAAGTTCCATCTTTTTTCTTTACTTCAATGCTTGCCCGATATACTCCATTTTTAGCTGGACTTCCAATCTTTTTTACAATTCTGACATCTCCACGTAAAAGCGAATGTCCTCCCGTAACTTTTCCTTGCGAATTTTCATCCCCGCCAATTACATGTTCATAATCAATTTTATATTTTTTATCATTTTGATATTGTTTTTCATTGCTATTTTTCTTATTGTTATTTTTTTTGTTTTCCCATTTAGCAGATTTATTACTTTCTTTATTTTGTGCAACAAATCCTTTTGAAAAATTATTTCTCGTTTTATTACTATTTCTTTCAAAATACATTTTTCCAAGTCCAAATAGAACAATAACAATCAGCAGCAATATTTTTGTTAATCTATTTTTATTCATTTTACAAACATCTCCTTTTCATATTTTAATTCAACAGTCATTTGTAAAAGTCTAAAACTTTCAACAAGTACAGTATTTTTTAATGTTTTAATTTCTTATTTTTTTCCACTCTCTAACAAGGAGCTTGACCCCTTATGATTTAAATACTGTTTTTATTCAATTTTTATCACTTTTACACTTAACATTTTAATTTGAGCATATTATATCAAAGTTATATTTTAAAATCAATAGAACTCTATTCTAAATGTTTTACAAAAATTTTTTTTAGTGATATAATAGTTACATACTTTTAAAACATATTTTAACTTTTTAAAAATAAATTGATAAGTTTTAAAATAAAAATACTTAAATAAATTATGGAGGTTTTTATGAGAAGTTTATCTGGTATTCAGCCCAGTGGGATTTTACATATTGGAAACTATTTTGGAGCAATCAAGCAATTCGTAGAACTGCAAAATGATTATGAAGGCTTTTATTTTTTGGCAAATTATCATGCCCTGACATCTTCGCCAAAAGGAGAAGATTTAAAATCTAATACAATAAACGTGATTCTGGATTATTTAGCTTTGGGGCTAAATCCTAAAAAATCAACATTATTTTTGCAGTCAGACGTACCTGAACATGCAGAATTATCTTGGATTTTATCAAATATTTCTCCAATGGGGCTATTGGAAAGAGCTCATTCATATAAAGATAAGGTTGCAAAAGGAATTAAGCCAAATGTGGGACTGTTTACTTATCCGATACTTATGGCAGCTGATATTTTAATGTATTCTCCAGATATTGTGCCTGTTGGAAAAGATCAGAAGCAGCATTTGGAAATGACTCGTGATATTGCAACTAAATTCAATGAAACTTATAACAAAGAAATCTTCAAATTACCAAAAGAAAAAATTGTTGAAAATGTGGCAACTGTGCCAGGAACAGATGGTGACAAGATGAGTAAATCTTATGGAAATGTAATAAATATGTTTGGTTCAAAAAAAGCATTGAAAAAACAGATTATGAGTATTGTAACAGATTCAACACCTTTAGAAGAACCAAAAGATCCTGACAACAACATCACAAAATTATATGCTCTTTTTGCAACAGAAACAGAAGTAGAAGCATTGAAAGAAAAATTTAAAGCAGGAAATTTTGGATACGGACATGCCAAAAATGAATTATTTGATAAATTTATGGATTATTTCGTACCATTCCAGAAAAAACGTGAAGAGCTAGAAAATAATATGGATTATGTTTATGAAATTTTACATGAAGGTGCAATTAAAGCTAGAAATATTGCTACTGCCAAGATGGATGAAGTTAGAGATGCAGTTGGACTTTTGAAGAAAAATTATTAAAAAATTCTTGACAATATATGTTATATCATATAAAATATAAAAGGGAGGGGAAAATATGAGTAAATTTATTGTAGAATTTTTTGAAAAAGGAAATGGAACTTGTCCAGTAAAAGAATTTATTGTTTCACAAGATTTAAAAATGAAGACAAGGCTAGTTCGTATGATAAAGTTATTAGAATTAGAAGGTAACAATGTCAGAGAACCGTACTCTAAATCTCTAGGAGATGGAATTTATGAAATAAGGGTACAACAAGGGAGTAATATAGCAAGAATTCTATATTTTTTTGTAATAAGTAGAAAGATTATTTTAACCAATGGATTTATAAAAAAATCTCAAAAAACATCTAAACTAGAGATAAATAAAGCTAAAAAGTTTCGGTTTGAATATTTTAAAAGGAGTGACAAATATGAGTAAATATTTTAAAGATTTTTTAAACGAGCAATTAAAAGATGAAGAGTTTAGAAAAGAATACGAAAGTCTTGAAGCAGAATTTCAAATTATAAAAGAAATTATTGAAGCAAGAAAAGATAAAAATATCACACAAAAGGAATTGTCAGACTTAACTGGGATAACGCAAGGAGATATAAGCAAAATAGAAAACGGAAATGCCAATCCTTCACTAAAAACATTAAAAAAATTGGCTGCTGCATTTGGTAAAAAATTAGTAATTTCATTTGAATAAAAAAATGAAAGGAAATTAATATATGAAAAAATTAATTATATTATCAATATTATTGACAACTCTTTCATACGGTTTAAATAATAAAAGTAATAATGATAAAAAATCAGAAAAAAATTCTGTGAAAAAAGTAAGGACTTCAGAACAAGAAGTAAAAGAAATGGTTGAATTATGGAATAAGGCTTCAAGTAATGGAGATTTTACAGTTTTGGAAAATATGCTTGCAGATAAAGTTGAATATTATCAGCAAACAGTTACAAAGGATTACTATATTAAAGACCAAAAGAAATTTTTTGAAAAGAATCCTATTTACGGGCAAGTGATTAAAGGGAATATTAATATTCAGCAAATTTCAGATACACAATATAAAGCAGAATTTGTAAAAGAAGTTACAACTAAAAAAGGAACGAAAGACTATCCATCTTATTTAGTTTTCAAAAAAATAGGAAATGAATGGAAACTAATTTTAGAAAGTGATATGGTTTCTGATGCAAATATTGAGAAATCAAAAAAACAAAAAACAGAAAATCCTAATAAATCAACATATTATTATACAAATAACCAGACTTTAATTGGAATATTTGACATAAAAAAAATATTTGTAGAAGATGGAGCAGCAAATGAAAATGGGAAAACTATTTATCCATATTTTTTATTTTTAAGTTCACCAATAAAAGTAGTTCCTTCAGTTGCAAATGATTCTGAGAATGTAGTTGAAACAGGAGTAACTGAATTACATTTAGTTCTTGATGAAAATCTGATTAACTATTTAAAATCAAATCAAGCATATGGTAAAAAAGTTAAAATGACAGGAGAGTTATTTCATTCGCAGACTATACATCATCAATCTGCTGTTTTAATGGATGTTAAAGATATAGAAATATTAAATTAATTCATAAAAATATAAAATAAAAAGACTGACTATTAAAAATTAAATAACTACATTTGAAAAAAATTTAATACTATTTTCTATTAGAGCAATGGATTTGTTATAAACTTTATTTAACAAAAGGTCTTGATCCCTTGCAAAAAAACTCATAACCAGTCTGCTATTTAAATAAAAAACAGTATTATAAATAAAAAAGGCACGCTCAGGTGTCTTTTTTTGAACTTTAAATTTTTTTACTACTTCTATGTATACTAATTTTTTATAAGACTTGCATTAATTATAGCATACAAATTTTTGGCATCTTTTTCAAATTTTACACTATATTTATAACCTTTTTCAGTTTTTTCTATATTTTCAGGCAATTTGTTAAATTCAAGTCCATTTTCTGCATTAATTAGAGTAATTTTTAAATTTTTTATATTTTTTGAAGGCTTATTTTGAAAAACTACATTTATATCAAGATTAATTGCTTTATTTTTTTCAGCCAATATTTTGTCTTTTTCTGTTTCAGATATGTCTGTAACTTTTGAAGAAATTTTTACGATCTCAGGCTTTTCTGGAGCTGCTCCTTCGCTATTTGTAAGTATCAATATTTTATCATTTTGTCTAGTTTTGTTAGATACTTCAAATACAATTTTTTCAAAATTCTTAATGTCTTTCACTTTAATATTTTTGGCTTTCAGATCGAGTGTATTTCCAGTTATTACATCAACAGGTTCAGGCTTATTGTCTTTCACATTTATATTACGGCTTCCTCTTCCTCCAAATAATATGCTTTCTTTCCCAAACAATACAGAATTACTCTCTATTACGATTTTATTATTTATGACAGAACCTCTGTGGCTGTAACCGCCATAAACATTACCACCAATTTTCGAGTCGCCTTTTATTATTATTTCATTATCACTTACTACTGAATTTTGTCCAGCACCACCATAGACACTTCCACCTCTTACTGCTTTCACTCCATCTTTTTCCCAAAATCCATTTGTTGCCAAAACACCGCCATTAATAATTACCTTGTTATTTTTTATTTCAGAAAATTTATTGTCGTTGTCTTCTACTGCACCAAAAACACGTTCAAGAGGCTTTCCCCCTGAATTAATATAGACAGTATTTCCTTCAGGACTTGAAGAAATACCAAATGAATTTTCCAATTTTACAAATCCTAATGCTTGAGTAGCCTTATTATCTTTTGGATATGTCACCATTTCCTTTGCAGCAAGACTCATACTTAACATTGCAATTCCCGCTAAAATAATTAATCCCTTTTTTAATTGACTTCCCATTTTCATAATGCCCTCCTAGAAATAAATTATTTTCAAAATTAAATTTTGAATAAGTTTATATATATTTTACTCCTAATTAGTTTGATTGTCAATTATTAAGTTAATAAAAATATATTGAGACACATTATACATTTAATTTTATTAATAAAAGAATTTCTGTATAACTATTTTTTTTAATTTGTGTTTTTAACTTCATATATTTTATTTATTTTTTAAATATTTTTTATAAACTTTCTTAAATTCCAAATCCTCATCAATATTCTCCAACTTTTTCTCAAACAAATCCATTCTATTTTTCATAGTTTTCTCAATTGAATGAAACTGCCTATATTCATCAATTTTAGCATGATTGCCACTTCGCAATACTTCTGGAACAATATAGCCATCAATTTCCACAGGTCTTGTATACTGCGGGAATCCCAAAAGCCCGTTATAAAATGAGTCAGTTTCAAAAGATTCCTTTTTTATTACGCCTTCTTTTATACGGATTACAGAATCCATGATTACAAGGGAGGGCAAATCTCCGCTACTTAGCACATAATCACCAATGGAAATTTCTTCATCTACAAATTTATCAATTACCCTTTGGTCAAGTCCTTCATAACGTCCAGAAATAAGTACAATTTCCTCTTTTTCAGAAAGTTCAGTAACTTTGTTGTGAGTTAATTGTTTTCCCTGTGGAGATAAAAAAATTACGTAAGGTTTTTTTGAATTTCCGTTGTTGTAAAATTCATAATTTTCGTAAAAGAAATTCCAGTAGGCTTCTGGCTTTAGAACCATTCCTGCACCGCCACCAAAGGGAATATCATCCATCTGGCTGTGTTTATTTCTGGCATAATCTCTGATATTTACGATATTAAAATTTATGATATCTTTATCACTTGCTCTTTTTAGGATAGTTTGTGATAAATATTGCTCAAATAATTCTGGAAATAATGTGAGTACACTAAATTTCATTGATTTTACTCCCTTTTTATAATAATTTTTATCTATTTGCAAAAGTATAAGAATTCTAATAGAAGTTTGATAATCTAAGTTTTTTATCTATACAAGGAGGCACTCCCCTTGCTTTAAGATATTTATTTTATTATAATAAAACCGATTTAAAACTGAACTCAAAAGCTATGACTATTTTATTCAAATCTTAAATTTATATGTTTTTTAATAGTTTAATTTTAAATAGGTTCAAGTATAATTTTAAAAAATAAAAATTATATTTTTTTATTTAATGACAGCTCTAATAAAATTACATCAGATTTCATTATTCTCGCATTCCATCAATTAGAGCTACTTCGATTTTTCCATTTGGAAAGTCAATTTTTGTTACAAATTCATCAATTAATGGAACCATAATTTCTTTTTCTGTATCAATATCTTCAATAATTAAGATATTATGAGCAGCGGTTTCCATTACATCAACAATTTCACCAATTTTCTTATTTTCAAAAAATACTTCTAGTCCAAATAGATCTTTTATATAAAAGTTATCCTCATTTTTTTCTGGCAATAAATCACGTCGAATTTTAACTTTATAGCCATTTAATTCCTTTGCACTATCAACATTGTCAATTCCTTCAAAATCTAAAATTACTTTTTTGTCGTTTAATCTTTTTACATTTTTTACAACAAGCAATCTTTTTTTATCATTTTTTTCAAGGAGAACACGCTCATTTTGGATAAGTTCAATGTTTTCAAAAATTGAGTTAATTTTGACGCTTCCTCGTAAATGGTGTGTTCCAACAATTGTTCCTATATTTACTAAGTTTTCCATTATTTACTATTATTTCTCACTTTCTTAATTTTTTCATTTTGACAAGGAGTCAAGACCCCTTGCTTTGTTTTTAATTTTAATTAAATTTCCTTTCTTAATTTTGTAAATTTTCTGCTATCTTCAGCAATTATTTTCAAATCATTCAGGTCAATTCCATCAAAATTACCCGCAACTGCTGAAATTACCCCCTCCAAAAACGGAGCATCTGCAATTTTAGCTTCAACTTGCCCTTCCAATTCCTTTATTGCCTTAACTGCATTAAATACGGAACTTCCCATATCTACAAAGACAAGCACTCCTGCCCCCTTGTCAGCACGGATTATAGCCTGCTTTACATTTTCAACATTTGTTCCATAAACCTCCTTTTTCGCATCACCCCCATTTTCCAAGGCAAAATCCTCTTGCTTGAACACTTTTACAAAGTTAATAACTTCTTCTGCAAGTGTATTACTATGACTGACTACTACAATTCCTGCTAATCCTTTATTTTTTGCTTCCATATTTCTGCTCATTCTCTCCTTCTAGATTTTCTATATATTTTTTATTAATTTAATTTTCACCCAGCAGTCTATCTAAAACTATTGAAACGGCACTTCTGACACATAAATGATTATATTGGGTTTTTCCACGGATTGGCTCTAAAATTTTGTAGGACAAATCCATAATTTCGCTTGTAAGTCCCCATCCAGTTCCAAATAAAATTAAGTATGGAGTATCATCTTCAATGATTTCCTTGCCTAAATCAGCATATCCTACAGTATTTGGAAAAATTTTTGCTGAAGTTGTAATAATTTTTGGCTTTTTTCCTTCAATTTTCTCAATAGTTTTTATAGAACTTTGGACAGAATCTTCAAGCTTTGTATTTTCAAAGGCTTCATTTCGATTTTTGTTAAATTCTATTCCGTTTCCTTCAGTCCAGTAGCCGATTATTCTGCCTGTCAGCTCCTTCTGGGCATCAACTGGAGTAATTATGAAATATTTTTTTATATCATAAGTTCTGCAGGTTCTGGAAATATCATGTATATCAAAGTTTGTAACTGAAGTCGCTACAACTGCATTATTTTTATTGTATACAGGATAGTGAACAAGTCCTACATATATATTATTTCTCATTTTTTTGTTCCTTCCTCATTTTTAATTTTTTATTTATTTCGTATTTGTCTATAACCACATATTTTCTCATTTTTTTCCTTATAAGCCAGAGCCATAATGAATAAAAGTACAGTCTGTACCCAAAAAATCGCAAAATCAGTAAAATTATGAACTACAATTCCAGCAATTAAAGCAATTTTCAAAACATTATTTCTATCGTTTCTCAAAATATCGTATAAATATCGTAAAAATACAGTAAGTAAAGCTATTGTTCCAATTAATCCGTAGCTCAAAAGCAATTCTACCAATGCATTATGCGAATGTGGATACACGTAATTCGTAAATTTATAGTAAAAAAAGTTCCCGTGTCCGTATAAAAGGTTTGTTTTTTTGAAGATTCTAATTGCCATATCAATGATTTCTATTCTTAACCAAAAATATTCTATTAGCGTACTTTCCCGCAAAAATGGAAAAACTCCTGAAATTACTCCAAAAATATATGACACAAGCATTAAGATTAATCCTGCAAAATATCGCCTTTTCAAAAAATAGAAAAAAAGTACAAATACTCCAAGAATCACTGCAATTAGCGATGACCTTGAGCCTGTTATCAGGATTGTTAAAATATTCATAATAAATATGGCAAAATTGATTTTTGACCTTTTTTCAAAAGTAAAATATAAGTTTATAATTGCCGACATCATCATAATGCTTCCAAGATAATTTGGATTAAAATATGCAAAATATCCTACTCTGTTATGCGTGAACAGAAATTCTCCAATTCCGATAAAAAGCGATATTCCAGAAAATTTTGCCATCCATTCCAAATTATTTTTTTTAAATTCTACATCTACAATCAATGTATAATAACGTCCAACTATAATGCACAAAAATATTGGAATTGCCATTAATCCCAAAATATTTTTGTAAAAGGCAGATGTTATAAGGGAAAATCCAAGAACGATTCCCACAGTAATAAGTGATTTATCTTTAAATATCTTTTTATATTCTCCAGTTGTAAAAATATTTATTAATATTAAAATACTAAATAAAATAACCAAAGCATAATGCACAAAAATTGATGCACCTAAAAGTAAATATAATTTTTCCAGATATTTCTGTCTTTTCTCAATTTCCAAGGTTCCTCCTTTAATTTTAATAATTTATAAAACTCCCTGTTCAAAAGCGTAAGGAGTATATTTTCCACTTTTTGTATTAATACTTTTTATAATTTTTCTTACTTCATCATCATCTTCAAACGTAAAATCCAGCCTTAATTCATCCAGATCCAGTTCATAAATCTCATCTAATTTGGGTATTAAGTTCATTGGCTTATCCAAATAAAGTTCGATATTATCCAACTCGTTTTTTACAATTTTATACTTATCGTAAAATTCCCCTTCTAACTCTTTGTAATTCTCATTAAAAATTTTATGCTCAATATACATTCCTTTTAAATAGCCATAAATTACAAGACCTTTTTTTAATTTATCGGATTTTATATTTTTTAACTGTCGATAGCTTAATTCTGGCGATAAAAATATAGTTTCTAAATTTTTAAAGTTAGAAAACATTTCAATTGTATGATTATTGAAAATGTTTAAGTTCCAATCTAATGCTTGTTTTTTTGCTCCAAATTTTTCTCCCATAATTGTCTGATAAAGGTTAGAAACTAAGTTTGTTCCAATTTTTATTTTATCTGTTTTGGACAAGTTCTTTTCTTTGGCAACATCAAATTGTTTTCGATAAATTTTTGTTATTCCCATTTCACGACAGGCTTTTTCTTGCTCATCATTTGTAACAAGTGCTGAAATAATAGGCTTTTTCGTGTTTTCTGTATTTCCATTTTCCTTATTTTTAGAATTTTTATTTAATTCAAAATCATATTTTTTTCGCTCAATAGCTGTTCTTTTATAGGATTCCAGTAATTTTTCCAAAAGTTCCAGAACACATTCTCTTTTTAAATTTTTCAGTTCACTAAACGGAATAAATGAAGTCCCGTCGTAATCAATCTGAATTTTTCCAAGCTCAAAAGTTGTATCTCCAAGTTCCCCAATTTTTTCAGCAATTTGCTCTTTTGTAATCAATTTTTTTGCCTCTTGTTCAATAATATTCCCTTTTTTCGTAACAGAAATTATCTCATTTTTTAAATTTTCAATTTCCAGTGTAAGTTTAATTTCCTGACCTTTTTTTGCAAACAATTTTGCATCAATAGTTGCATATCTTTTGGAAATCTTTATATTATGAATAATTCTATCATTAATTTCTTTAGAATAATTTTTATAAATGTACTTTGTCCCTTTTGGTAATTTACCAATGGAAATAATATCATATTTATAAGCTTTTGAAGTTTTTTCTTCAGTTTTTTTCTTTTTCTTTTCAAAATCTTTTTTTCTAAATTCATTATTTTCTTTCTTTCCATTTTCTCCAGCTTCAATAATCCGAATTTTATTTACATATTCTCCGCCAATCTGTTCAAAATTTTTATCTACAAATTGAACTCCATCTCCTAAAATTAATTCGTCATCAATTTTAAAGTTATTTGATTCGCCAATTCTCGCACCTAGAAAATATCCGAAATTTGAAGAATATTTAAAGTTCATAAGTTTATCATCTAAATAAAAATATCCCTTTGAATACCCACGGTTAAAGAGCTTGTAGCTTTCTGTCGGTCGTGGAGTACCTTTTAAAATATTATCGTAATAACTTACGGTTTCGTAGACATATTCGCTCGATTTTTTCCGTCCTTCGACTTTTATTGCATCAATTCCAATACTTTTTAACATATTGATTTCCTTTTCCTGCAAAAGCTGGTCGTTTGGGCTTAGAAAATATGCACTTTTGCCATTTTCATCCGTAAACTTTTTACGGCAAGAATATGCACAGAGTCCACGATTTCCACTTCTCCCCCCAATAAAGCTGCTTATATAGCAATTTCCAGAGTAGGAAATGCAAAGTGAACCTGAAACAAAGATTTCCAGCTCTATATCCGTTTTTTCACGGATACTTTTTATTTCTTCAAAGGAAAGTTCTCTCGCAAGACAGACACGAGTTAGACCCAGTTCCTTTAATTTATTGGCTTCTACATGATTTGCCACAGTCATTTGCGTACTTCCGTGAATTTTTAAGTTTGGAAAATTTTCCTTTAAAAACTTCACAAATCCCAGATCCTGTACAATCACAGCATCAATTCCATGTTCATAAACTCTTTTGACATTATTGTACATACTGTTAATTTCGCTGTCCTTTAAAATCGTATTCAAAGTCATAAGCGTTTTAACCCCACGTGAATGAGCATAGTCAATCCCGTCAAATACCTCCTGCATAGCCAGATTTTCATTATTCCTTCTAGCCCCAAATCCCTTCAGACCAAAAAATACCTCGTTAGCCCCAGCCTTCACCGCCGCAACCAGTTTTTCATAATTTCCTGCTGGTGCCAGAATATTCATTTTTTTCTTTTTATCAAAATCTATTTCCTGTTTCAACTTTAATTTCTCTCCATTTTTTCAAATTTTTTCATTTTTTATATTATAGCAAATTTGCTATTTTTTTCCAATTTATTTTTCTTATATATTTCATAAAAAGTGACATTTACACTTTCAATTTACTACTAAAAAAATTTTTCAAAAAAATTATTTAAAAATTTAGAAAAATAGGGTATAATTGATTATGGAAAAAATATAAAATTTTTAGGAGGAGAAAATGAAAAGAATTTTAACAATTTTTAGTGTAATTTTTGCACTAATGTTAATTGTAGCTTGTGGAAATAAGCCAGCTACTGGAGAGCAGGTAAAAGATGGAAAAACTTTTACTGACTCAACAAATTCTAAAAAATCTGTTGCAGTAGTTTACTCTACAGGTGGAAAAGGTGACAAATCGTTTAATGATGCAACTTTTAGAGGATTACAAAAAGCTCAGAAGGAACTTGGGATTTCTTTTAAAGAATATGAGCCAAAGGACCCAGCGACAGAAGCAAAAAATGCTTTGACACAATTTGCAGAAACTGGTGAATTTGACTTAATTATCGCAGTTGGTTATACAATGAAAGATTCGCTAGTTGCAGTAGCCAAAGCCTTCCCAGATCAAAAATTTGCAATAATTGATGAAACTGTAACTGGACTTCCAAATGTTGCTTCTATCTTGTTTAAAGAGCATGAAGGGTCATTCCTTGTAGGTGCATTAGCTGGAATGATGGATAAAACAGGAACTATTGGATTTGTTGGAGCAAATGAATCTGAACTAATTAACAGATTTTATGCTGGATATGCACAAGGAGCAAGATATGTAAAACCTAGCATTAAAGTTTTACCTGTTTACATCGGAGGAAGCAATTCTTTCAACGATCAAGCATCAGCTAAAGCAAAAACAGAAACTTTAATTCAGCAAGGTGCAGATGTAATTTATCACGCAGCTGGAGCAAGTGGACTTGGAGTATTCCAAGCAGTTAAAGAAAAAAATGTTTATGGGATTGGTGTGGATTCTAATCAAGATTCCCTATATCCTGGAACAATCTTAACTTCTATGATGAAATATGTTGACAATGCGGTATTTGATGTTATAAAGACTACTGCTGAAGGAAAATTTGAAGCAAAAGTACAAACTTTTGGAATCAAGGAGAATGGAGTAGGAACTACAGACTTTGGATTTACAAAAGATAAAATTGGTGAAGAAAACATCAAACGTCTTGAACAAATCAAACAGGATATTAAAGACGGAAAAATTGTAGTAAAATCTTCAATATAGTTGTTTAATAATAAGTATGTATTAAAATTAATAATGTCTTTAAATTCAAAAAATTACCAACGGCTGTTTTGGAATTGATATAAAAATTAAATATCATTCTTTTACAGCCTTTTCTTTATTAGAAAATTTAGAATTAAATAGGAGATGATTTTATGAGAGCTGTGGATATAATTCAAAAAAAACGTGATAATAACGAACTTTCAGAAACGGAAATTGAATTTTTATTAAATGGGTATTTATCAGGAAATATACCTGACTATCAGATGGCGGCATTTCTTATGGCTGTTTATTTTAACAATATGACAAAAAACGAATTATTAAAATTTACAATGTTAATGCGAGATTCTGGAGATACTATAAAATTTGATGAAATAAATAGATTTCTCGTTGATAAGCACAGCACTGGCGGAGTTGGTGACAAAGTTACAGTTATCCTTTCTCCCATTTTATCAGCACTTGGAATGGGAAATGTAAAACTTTCTGGAAAAGGTCTTGGACATACTGGCGGAACAATTGATAAATTTGAATCAATTCAAGGCTTCAAATTTTCAACAACAAAAGAAGAGCTCGTGAAAATTGCCAATAAAACTGGAATCGGTCTTATGGGCTACAGTAATAAAATTGTCCCGCTTGACAAAAAATTATACTCTTTACGTGATGTTACAGCAACTGTTCCAAGTATTCCTCTAATTGCAAGCAGCATTATGAGTAAAAAATTGGCAATTTACTCAGATATCATAATTCTTGATGTAAAAGTTGGGGATGGAGCTTTTATGAAAAATTTGGATCAAGCTAAAAAATTAGCAGAACGAATGATGGAAATCGGAAAGGGAGCAGGCAGAAAGATTAAAGTTGTGCTTAGCAATATGGATGAGCCATTAGGTCATGCAATTGGAAATGGGAATGAAATTATTGAGGCAATAGAATTTCTAAAAGGAAATTGTGCTGATGATGTGAAAGAAGTTGTCTATACAATCGCAGGTCTTGCATTAAAGGAAAAAGGGGAAATATCAGAACTTTGCGAGGCTTATGAAAAAATTGACAAAGTTATAAAAAATGGAAGTGCATTACAAATATTAGCTGAATTTATTGGAGAAAGCGGTGGAAATAAGGAACTTGTAAATAATTACGATTTGCTTCCAAAAGCTAAATATAAAATGGAAATTTTTTCTGAAAATGCAGGATATATAAAAAGAATAAAAACAGAAAAAATTGGGAAGGCTGCAATGATTATTGGGGCTGGACGTGCTAAAAAAGGAGATGAAATTGATCATTCGGCGGGAATAAATATTTTTAAGAAAGTAGGAGAAAAAATTTCAAAAAATGAAAAAATTGCTGAGATTTATTATAATGACGACAAAAATATAAATGAATCCAAAGATATGGTTTTAGATGCTTTTGAGTTAACTAAAGAAAAAATTGAAAAGCCTAGAGCTGTTTTAGAAATTATCGAATAAAATAAAAAAACTACACTTCCTATCTTATTTTTTCAAAGATTTTACACTATTTCCCATTTTAATAGCAAATTAATTGTGAATTTTTTGTAAGGGGTCAAGACCCCTTGTTAGCAAATAATATAAAATATAATTTATATTTTTTAAATGGGTTTAGTATTAAGTGTAGTTTTAATATTAATCAAATACTTTTATTTTTACACATTTCTTCTTTCACGTTCTCTTCTTTCTCTTCGTGAAAGTGGACGTCGTGATTCATTTGTCGCATCATTTGAAACATCGTCGCCAATCATTTCATTTTCATTATGTTCATATTTTACATTTGAAACTTCTTCATGCGTTAAATTGTTTGTATCTTCTTCACTACGAACTCTTAATTTAAGGATAAATGAACTTGTTTCACGTTTTATTGCATCTATCATTTCATTATAAATATCATAAGCTACGATTTTATAATCGTGAATTGGGTTTCTTTGTCCATAAGAACGTAATCTTATTCCTTCACGCAATTCTGTCAAATCCTTCAAATGTTGTCGCCATTTAGAATCTAGTACTTCAAGCATAATATATCTTTCAATTCTTCTAAATACTTCACTTCCAATAGCTTCTTCCTTTTCATCATAAACTTTTATTAAGTCATCATAAACTTTGTCAGAAATTTCTTCCGCACCTGCATTCTGTAAATTTTCTGAAATTTCATATTCAAATATTTCTTGAAGTTTATCTGACAACAGATTAAAGTCTTTTTCTCCATTACCTTCACCAACATAAGCTGAATTTACAATATCATCAACTGTATCTGAAATCATTCCTGTTATCAACTCTTTAAGATTCTCATTTTTCAAGATAGCATCTCTTTGTTCATAAACAACTTCCCTTTGGGCATTATTTACATCATCATATTCAATAAGACTTTTTCTCGATGAAAAGTTTCTGCTTTCAATACGTTTTTGTGCATTTTCTACAGATTTACTGATTTGTTTATGACGAATTTCCTCATCTTCATCAATTTTTAACATTTTCATCATTGCTTTTAGCTTATCTCCACCAAACAATCTCATCAAGTCATCATCTAGCGACAAATAAAATTCAGAAGTTCCTGGATCTCCTTGACGTCCAGCCCGTCCTCTTAACTGATTGTCAATACGTCTGCTTTCGTGCCTTTCAGTTCCTAAAATGAACAGTCCTCCAGCTTCAATAACCCGTTTTTTATCCTCTTCACATTCCTTCGCATAAGTTTTATAAACATCTTCATATTCTGGTGTCCCTTTAACTGCAACTTTTGTAGCAAAAGATTCTGCATCTCCACCAAGTTTTATATCTGTTCCACGTCCTGCCATATTTGTTGCAATTGTTACTGTTTTAAAACGTCCAGCCTGCGCTATGATTTCTGCTTCTCTTTCGTGATGCTTTGCATTTAATATTTCATGCGGAATTTTTGCCTTTTTAAGAAGTGCTGATACTTCTTCAGAATGTTGTATTGAAGCTGTACCAACAAGAACTGGCTGTCCTTTTTCATAAAGCTCCTCTATTTTTCTTGCAATCGCTTTATATTTAGCATTTTTATTCATATAAATTACATCTGGCAGGTCGACTCTCGCTACAGGTTTATTTGTAGGCACTACAATAACTTTTAATTTATAAATTTGTTTAAATTCATCTTCCTCTGTTTTTGCAGTCCCCGTCATTCCAGAAAGTTTTTCATACATTCTAAAATAATTTTGCAGCGTAATTGTCGCAAGTGTTTGATTTTCCCCTGCAACTTCCAGTTTTTCCTTAGCTTCTATAGCCTGATGCAGCCCATCTGAATAACGTCTTCCTTCCATAAGACGCCCAGTAAATTCATCAACTATAATAACTTCATTATCATCATTAATAATATAATCCCTATCTAACTTGAACAATTCCTTTGCCTTTAATGCCTGTGTCAAAAAATGTGTCAGTTCAACATATTCTGGCGAGTATAAATTATCAATTTTCAGTATTCTTTCAACACTTTTAATTCCCTTATCAGTAATCGTAACCGTATGCGACTTTTCATCAACTTCATAATCTTCCCAGTCTTCATCAGGGATAACTGTATTTTTCTTATCTTTGATTTCTTCAGTTTTGTAACTTCTTTTAAGTCTTTTAGCAACTTCTGCAAAAGTATTATACCATTCTGTAGTTTCTTCAGCAGCTCCTGAAATAATAAGCGGCGTTCTCGCTTCATCAATTAAAATCGAATCTATTTCATCGACAATAACATAATTATGCCCACGTTGAACCTTCTCATCAAGTTCTCCAACCATATTATCTCTCAAATAGTCAAATCCAAATTCATTGTTAGTTCCATAAGTAATATCACAGTTATACGCATTTTTTCTTTGTTCTGGAGTAATATTCCCAACAACAACTCCCGAAGTTAGTCCTAAAAATTCAAAAAGTCCCGCCATAATATCTCTATCCCGCTTTGCAAGATAATCATTAACCGTTACAACGTGCACACCTTTCCCTGTCAACGCATTCAAATAGATTGAAAGTGTCGACATCAGAGTTTTCCCTTCCCCTGTCTTCATTTCGGCAATGCTTCCCTTATGCAAAATCATTCCACCAATAAGCTGAACATCATAATGACGCATTCCTAATAGTCTTTTAGCAGTTTCTCTCACTGTCGCAAATGCTTCCACTAATATGTCATCAAGCGACTCCTTTGCTAATCTTTCTTTAAATTCTACTGTTTTATGCTGCAGCTGCTCATCTGTCAATTTTTCAAAAATCGGTTCAATTTCGTTAATTTTGTTTACTAATTTCTGCATTTTTTTTATTTCTCTGTCATCTGATGTACCAAATATTTTTTCTCCTATTTTTTTTAACATATTTTATAATTTTTCCTTTCGCATATTAATTTTTTTATTCACAGATTTAATCCATTTTATTATAAAATATTTAGTTTCTATTCACGTACCCTCAAATTATTCTCACTCTTTTTACTAAAAAAAGCATAAATATCTTGAGAATCTCCAGAAATTTTATTATCTCTCTGATAATTTTTATTCACAAAATAAATAATATCCTGATTCCCTCTAAACAAAAAAAACAAGTTATTATTATTCTTTTCCTTTTCCTTCCTTTTTCCAATCTTTTCCAGTTCCTGTGCAAATCGCCTATTATCTCTGCTCTTAAACTGATTAATCTTCACAATCAGATCCCTAATATCTTCATGGCTTAAATTATTCTCATTTACAAAAACACTTAGTTTATGGCTAAAACTAGGCGTCCCTATTAAACTTGAATAAGTCATCATAAAAATAATACATGTCATCACAAGCATTATACTTTTTCTTCTGTCTATAATCATCTTTTTCATTATTATTTTTTATTCCTCTAAATTAAGTTATGTATTTTAGTCAAAATTTATTTATTATATCATTTATTATATCTTTTGTCTATTATACTTATATTTAATTTTTTTTGTATTTAATTTTAATTATCTAACTTAAAAATTACGACAATCTATTTCTAAAATCCTCATACGTAAATCTTCTAATAACCTTAACTCCGCCTTTTTCAGTATAAACCACAATCGCAGGTAAATTTATCCCATTAAAAGTATTTGTCTTTACCATACTATAATGTGCCATATCAGTAAAATCAACTTATCTCCCACTTTTACTGCCTCATCAAAGGAATAATCACCAATTATATCTCCAGCTAGGCAAGTAGGCCCTCCCAATTTATAGGTATATTTTTTTTCATCTGGCATTCCTGAACCAAAAATAAATGGACGATATGGCATTTCAATTACATCTGGCATGTGACAAGAAGCCGAAGTATCCATCAATAAAATATCCATTTCATTTTTTGTAATATCCAAAACTTCTGAAACTAAAAATCCTGTATTTAGTGCAACAGCTTCACCAGGCTCCAAATAAACCTCAACATCATACTTTTCTTTAATATAATTTATCCATTTTATAAGTTTTTCAATATCGTAATCCGCCCTCGTAATATGATGTCCTCCTCCAAAATTCAACCATTTCATATCATACAAATATTTCCCGAATTTTTTTTCAAAAATCTTTAGAACATTTTCCAAGGCATCCGAATTTTGCTCACAAAGTGCATGAAAATGAAATCCATCTAATCCTTCAAGCTCATCTTCCCTAAAATTTTCAAGTGTCACTCCAAATCTAGAAAATCTTCCCGCTGGATTATAAATTTCTGTTTCAACTTCAGAAAATTCTGGATTCAACCTGAGTCCACAACTAATTTTTTTACCATTTTTTTCTTCAAATTCTCTTACTTTATCTTTAAATTTATTCCATTGATTAAATGAATTAAATACAATATGATTTGTAATTTCCATTATTTCATCAAATTCATCTTCCCTGTAAGACGGATTAAAAATATGGGTTTCCAGTTTTCTTTCTGTATTTTTTAATTCCATTTCCTCATACCCAAGCCTTGCTTCAAACAGCGAACTTGCCGTAGTTCCATTCAAATATTTCCCAATTAGTGGATAAAAGTAAAACATCGAAAATCCCTTTTGTGCAAGTAATATTTTACATCCTGTCCTGTCAATTACACTTTTTAGAATTTCAAGATTTTTTCTAAGTAATCTCTCATCCACTATAAATGCTGGCGTTGGCAAATTTGTTATATCCATATCAATATATTTATTTTTTGGCATTTTTATCATCTCCTTTTATATTTTTAACTTTTTTTAAATTCTATAAAATTTTATTACAATATTTCTCAATTTTTATTTTTTATAATCTTTTAAAATAATACTATTTTTTTAATAGGATTTAGTATAAACAATATTAATACAGTAAAAAAAATAAAACTATCAATTTACTTAAAAAAATCCAAATACATTATATCATATTTTCTTCAAAAATTAAAAAAAAGATTATCCTAATTAACTTTTAGAATAATCAATTTTTATTTTTACTAAATTTATTTAATAATTATTTAAATTTTAAACTGTAATCAAGCATTAATCAGTCCTTAACGCCTCCATTGGTTCTAATGCCGCTGCCTTTTTAGCTGGATAAACTCCAAATACAAGTCCAATAATTGTAGAAACAAATATACATACAAGTACTACACCTGGGCTTAATATTGGAGATGTCTTAATAAATATACCGATTAGAAGTGCCAAAGAATATCCAATTGCAACTCCAATTATACCTCCAAAAAATGTTAAAATTACCGCTTCAATCAAAAACTGCACAAGAATGTCCTTTGTTCTAGCCCCCAACGCTTTCCTTAGACCAACTTCCCTTATTCTTTCTGTAACACTGACAAGCATAATATTCATAACTCCAATTCCACCAACAAATAATGAAATTCCAGCAACTCCGCTGATAAATAAAGTTACCATATTCAAAATATTATTAAATTGATCTAGTCCAGAACTTTCTGATCTCACGTTATATTTGTCAAAAGAGCTTCCTCTTCTTGACATTAAATCTTTAACTTCCGCCATTGCAATATTTAACGAATTTGCAGAAGTTGCCTTTACTTGCAGCTCTTCAAACTTATTCTGCTCCCCTCCATTAATAAATACTAAAAACTGATTTGGTATAAGCCCGCTCGACGGGGCACCTCCTCCACCTCCAAAATTTAAACTAGAATAAGGATCTTTATACACTCCAACAATAACTAACTCATATCTGTTCTTTTTAAAATTTAGAGTTACTTTCTTTCCTATCGGGTTTTCATCTGGATATAACTGTTCTGCTGTGGAACTGTCGATTATTATAAATCTTCCGTCTTTTTTATATTCACTGGGTAAAAATTTTCTTCCCTTCACTATAGTAAAATTTGATATTTTAAAGTAATCTTCTGTGACTCCTGTACCCATAAACATTTTTGTATTTCCATCAATTTCAATTCTGGCAAAGGCACTAGAAGTTGGACTAACTGCTTCAACTTCTTCTATTTTTTTTATGTTTTCAATATCCTTTTCTGTCATCAGATCCTCAGTTTTATAAGTCTGTCCAGGAGAAGTGTCAATTGAAATATTAAAATTTCCCACTCCTAGCTTATTTAAATCCCCTGTTATATTTTGCTTCATTCCAGCTCCCAATGACGACATCATAATAACTGCTCCTATCCCAATTATTATACCTAACATCGTCAAAAATGATCTCACTTTGTAACTAAGCAAATTGGATAAAGACAACTTTAGTGATTCTAAAAAATCCATTTACACTCCTCTCCGATTTACAACAATCTCATCTTTTTCAATTACGCCGTCTTTTAATCTAATAATTCTTTTACAATGTTCGGCGACATCTTCCTCGTGAGTTACCATAACAATCGTTGTTCCTTTATCGTTTAATTTTCTAAAGATTTCCAAAATTTCTTCAGTTGATTTGGAATCTAAATTTCCAGTTGGTTCATCCGCTAAAAGTATATTTGGATTATTAATAATGGCTCTCGCAATTGCAACTCTTTGCCTTTGTCCTCCAGACATTTCATTTGGCTTATGATGAATCCTATCTCCAAGCCCTACACTTTCAAGTGCTTCTATTGCTCTTTTTATTCTTTCTGACTTTTTCACTCCTGCATAAAGTGCTGGAAGTGCGACATTTTCAACAGCATTCATTTTAGGAAGCAAATTAAAAGTCTGAAACACGAATCCAATTTTTTCATTTCTCACTTTTGCTAGTGCATCGCCTTTTATTCTAGAAACATCTTGACCATCCAAAATATATGTTCCCGAAGTCAGACTGTCAAGACAGCCCAAAATGTTCATAAGTGTGGATTTTCCACTTCCACTTGGTCCCATAAATGCGACGAACTCTCCTTTTTTGACCGATAGATTAAGTCCTTTTAATACGGTCAATTCTAAATTTCCATTTTTATACGTCTTTACAATATCTTTTACGTCTATCATAAATTTACAATTCCTTTATCAAATTTTAAATTTTTTTACATAATTTTACATAGGCCCAGGACCTCCTGGTGCTGCCTCACCTGCTGGCACACTCTCTACATCTTGTGATTTTATTATTTTTTTATTGTCTTTTTTAGGTTTTTTCGGATCGGCAATTTTTATTTTCTGACCATCTTTTAAGGTTTCATCGACAACAGAAATTATGCTTTCTCCCATATTTAAACCTGAAATTATTTCATAGTTGCTTTCATCACTGACTCCTACTTTTACTTCTCTTTTTGTAATTTTTTTATCTTTTCCAACCGTAAATACAAAATATTTTTCATTCTCGTTTATTACTGCACTATATGGAATTTTTACAACATTTTTTCTTTCTTCATAAAAAATTGTGGCGTTTATCGTAGTTCCAGGTCTTAAATTTTTTGTATCATTCATTTTTATAGTGACGGTTGTGTTACTTTCATCCAAATTTTCACTTTTTTTCGCCACTCCAGCAATTTGCGATACATATCCTTCTACTTTTTCCCCCTTAGGTAGTGCATCTGATGTAATTTCCACTCTTTGTCCTACCTCTATGTCTTTTACTTGCGTATCTGAAAGGCTTACTTCTACTTTCATATTTTTAGAATCCGATACCTTGAACAAAGTCGATTCCGTATTTACTTTATAGTTTTCATCAGCTGTCATTTCTGTGATAACTCCGTCTACTGGACTTGTTATCTCATTTTTTATAAGCGTCATATCTTCCTGCAATGTCGCCAATTCCAATTTTGCAGTCTTTAGTGCAGTTCTTGCATCTTCTATATTAGTTCTTTCTTCACTGTCAACGGTATCAGATTCTAGCCTAGAAGTTCTTAATGCTTTTCTCGCATCATCCACATTAACCCTCGTTTCCCCTCCAACTTTATAAAGCTCTTCAGCATTATGCAAATCTCGTGACTTTTGCTGAATTTCTAAATTTTTAGTTTCTTTTTTTCTTCTAAGTGAACTTTGAGCACTAGCCAAATTTCGCTCATATTTTTGAATTTCCAAATTTTTCATCTGTATTTTTCTTAAAGTTTCATTTTTATCTGCTGGATAAAATGTAACAACTACATCTCCCTTTTTTACATTATCACCCGTTTTAAAAAATACATCTTTTACCCTTTGGCTAGAACTCGTATAAACCGACACTACATTATCCGACACAACTTGTCCTGTCTTTGAAACTGAGAGTGAAATATCTCCCATCCCAACTCTTGTCACTTCATATTCTGCCCCTTCATCTTTTTTTCCACAGCTAATTAAACAAAATAATAAAATACTAAAAATTGAAAATATTTTTGCAATATTTTTTTTATCCTTTTTATCTTTTAAAATATAATTTTTCTTCATAAAATCACCTTTTTTTCTTTATTTTTTCTATTTTTACACTACTCCCTATTTAAAAGTAAATTTGTTATGAATTCTTTTTCATAAAATATCTAGAATCCCGGTTACAAAATAACTGAAATATAATTTTTAGTTTTTTTATAAAATTTAAGAACATTACTTATAATATTTTATTTTTTTAGTAAATGCCGCCAATTCATTTTTAGCAGTTTCGTAATCCATTACAGCCTTTTTATAATTATTCCGTTTTTCAACATAATTTGAATATGTATCGACTCCTAGTTCATATTTTTTTGAATAAATTTCATATTCTCTTTTTTTTATATTCATCGTATTTTCAGCTGTTAATTCATTTGTCTGATAAGTAGTATAGGTTATCATCTGCTGTCCAACATTTGACATCAGTTCATTCTTTTTCTGCTCGTATTGTAATTTTAACTTATCCGCTTCATTTTTCAAATCCTCCACTGTGTCATTATATCTCTTAAAAGATTTTGAAACAGAAAGCCCTGCAACAACCGAATGATCTTTTAGTGAATAACCAATATCTCCTGTCAATTTGGGATACTTGTAATCAATCATTTCTTTCTTTAACTGTTCTGCATTTAGCTGCGTATTCAATTCAATTGTTTCAGCTTCCGACAATCTAAGTCCATAAAAATCATCCTTTTTCAGCTCAATCTTTTTCAAATCATCAAGTTTCCCTTTTTCAGGCAATTTTACATTGTAAATCGTAAACTGTTCTCCTAAAATCTGTAATTCCCTTCCAAGATTTTCATATTTTAATTGAGAATTTTCATATTCATTTTTTGCCAATTCATAATCATATTTTGATGCTGTTCCAACCTCATATTTTTTTGCCTGAATTGCATAATCCTTTTTTGTATCTTCCATTGTAAGTGCTTCCTGTTCAATTTCCTTTTCTTTATTTTTATAATTTTTATATAAATCAATTAAATCCCTAATTTCTGAATTTTTAGTAGCTTCATTAGTAATTTTCTGTATATTTCGTGAAATTTGATTTGTTTTTTTATTATAATTATTATCGCTATATCCAAAATAATCATTCAAAGTTTTTGAAATTCCAATTTTATTTTGTGTAACTTCTTTACTTCTAAAATTATATCCATTTCGATAATAAAAAATCCCATATTTCACATTATTTTCCATAGTAAGTCCATTCGCTTCGCTATGCAATGTATAATTATTGTCCGAATTTACAGTAATCTCATTCCAATCTCCATTTTTTAGAGCTTTATCCTTTATATCAAACTTTTTCATACTTTTCTCATTAATCTTAGTTGTATAAGAATTTTTTTCATACTGCAAAATCAAGTCATCCACATTAGTTCCATAACTAAGTATTCCAAATATCATCATCATTGGTAAAGCCATTATTTTTTTACTTTCAAAACTTTTAATCATTCAATCTCCTTTCTTAAAATCCTCCTATTTAAATTTTTTTAATTATTTATAATTTAAAGTAAATCTATATTTAAATAGGAAACAATATACAATACTAAAGCAAATTATAACATTTGTTTCATAGAATATCATTTTTTTTAACAAAATTATAACTTTATTTAATCTCTATTTTATACTATTCTGCATTTAGGTAGTAAATCTCTTATGAATTCTTTTGTTCCCAATAACTAAAGTATAATTTCTATTTTTTAAATAAAATTCAGGATTGCTCTGGATATATTTAATAATTTACTTTATTTTTAATGAATATAAAGAATTATGTCATAAAAACAAAAAAATAATCGCTATCCTTCACGATAGCAACTATTCTAAAAATTATTTTTCAAAATAAATCTCAGTCCCATCTTCCATAATTTCCACACTACATTTTGCCCCAAGCGGAACCATCATTCTGTCGATTCTACTTATTTCCTCCTCAATTTCTTCAATAAAAAGTATTTTCCCTTTTGTATCAATTTCATAATCAGTTCCCAAAGTTGTAACAATTATTGATAAATTCCCTCCAATTATTTCACCACTTATTTTTTTATTTTCAAAATTCTTTTTATACAAAAGTGAAATTTCCTTTTCCACTCCACTTTCCTCATCCATCGGATTTTTAAATTTCCATCTTTCACCTTTTTTCTTATCCAATACATCCAAAAAAGATTTTTTTGTGAAATCATTAAAATCATCAAACATATTCGATTTTACCATTGGACCATGAAAAGTTCCCAAATTACACTTCTGATTAAAAACAATGTTCAAATTAGTGACATCACTATATCCCACAAAAACCTTCGGATTATTCCTTATCAATTCATAATCCAACTTATCCAAAAGCTGTGAAGCACTAAATCCACCTTTCACACAAAAAATTCCCTTAACTTCATTGTCAGAAAAAGCCCTGTGCAAATCCTTTACTCTAATTTCAGGCATTCCCGCCATATATCCGCCAATATTCTCAAAAAGACTCTCCCCCAGCACAGGTTCAAATCCCAGTTTTTTCACAACTTCCTTACATTTCTCAATATCTTCTTCCAAAATAGGCGAAGAAGTACAGACTAAAAATACTTTATCTCCTTGTTTTAATGGTTCTGGAAAATTCATCTTCACACTCCTTATTAAATTATAGTAAAACTAATTTAGAACCGAACTCAAAAGCTATGACTATTTTACTCAACCCCTAAGTTTATATAATTTTTAATAGTTCAATTTTAAATAAATACTGTATTTCTTAATGCTTAATTTCTTAATTTTATCTAATCCCTGAAAAGGGATCTTGACCCCTTGTGATTATAAATACTTCTGGTAGTCAATCTTTATATCTTTTACTTTTACAATTTCCTAAAATTATAGTTCAATTTTAAAAACAACTTTTGTAACAATTTTCTTTTCATTTTCATATTCTTTTTCATTTCCAAAATCCAAAATATCAAGTTCAGGCTTATGAACATCATTTGGAAAAAATACAAGCACATCTCCATTTTCAATAATTACATCAAACATCTTATCTCCATCTAAAATAACCAAATCTCTTTCAGAATCAAAACTTTTTTCCCTCATATTCCGAATATCATTAATCGCAACTCTTTCACTTCCATCAATCATAATTTGTACATCCAAATATTTTTTATGACTTTCCCAAAATTTTTCTTCTTCCCTTTTCGTAAAATATTTCCCTACATTCATCTTAATTCCATTGTAATCAACATCATAGCTTCCATTTTCAAGCAATAAAATCTTATTTCTATTTTTTACAGCATAATCAATACAAAATTGAATATCCTTTGTTAGACTGCTATTTTGCAGTTTATCATTTATATTTGTAAAAATCATTTTATCTTCTCCTTTTTCTTCATTTTTTTAGTCATTAGATATTTTCAATAACCTAAGATTTTTTATCTTTACAAGGGAGCAAAAAAACCTTGCTTTAAAATATTTATTTTATTAAATTCTAAGTTCTTATAATTATCGAACAGGTATTTGTAAATTCCAATAAACATGGCACTATTTTCCTGTAAAACAATAAAATTATAAAAAATTATTTAGAAAGATTTTTAATTCTATCTAAATTTGAAGTTGAAATTCTGTATATTTTCAATCCATAGCTTTTTAATTTGTAGTATGCCGAGTGAGAATTATATGATGTATCGAAAATTATAATATCTGAATTTTTTAATTTATCTGAGTTTCTAAAAACGGAGGTGGCATGGATAAATTCTATCTTAAAGCCTTTTTCCTTTGCATATTTTTCAGCCTTTTCAATAACTTTCTGACTCCATCTTCCACCTACTACTTTCACATTCTGATTTGTCAAATCTATTGCTTTTCCTTCTGGTAATTCTTTTATATTCACATTTTCTACTACTTTGGCATTTTCATCTTGTTCCATATTTTCAATTTCTTTTTGAAGTTCTTTTATTTGAATATTCAACTTTTCAATTTCTTTTTTCTGCTTTTCAATTGTTTTTTCAGCCTCTTTATTCCTATGTTTTCTCAAATCTTCCTTCAACTTTTTATTTTCTTTCTCGAGTTTGTCATAACCAAAATTTAAAAATTTATTTTCCTGCTCAATTCCCTCAATTTCAGTAATAATCTCTTCCAAATCTCTTTCTTTCTCACTAACCTTATACGAATTTATATTAAAAAATTCAAATCCCCTTTTAAAATTTTCTCGCATTAAAAAATATTCCTTCATTTTCTCATCAAAAAAACTAATAAACTCTGCTGAAACATTAAAATTTCTCTGTTTTTCATTAAATTCCAAATTATATTTTTCCGATAATTTTTCCAAATTTCTCTTTTTAACATTTTTATATTTCGTATCTAAACACTCTTGAAATTCCTTCTCTAAATCCTCATTTTCCAATTCTTCCACAACTTCTTTCAAAAATAATTCTTTTTCCAGTATTTTTCGCTTATTCTCTTCCAATTTCTCAATATATTTAAAATATTCTTCCTTAAAAAAATCCAAAAGTTCAACTAGATTATCTGTACTCAAAACATACATTATCATTTGCTCTGGATTCAAGCCTCTTCCATTTACTCTTAAAATTTTATCTCTCTTAAACTCTTTTAAGCAGTCTTCTTTTACCAAATTCAGATTTTTCTTTGCATTTAAATATTTCTTCTCAATATAAGAATTATTTATATCTATTAATTTTCTCAAAAATTCTTTATTTGATTCATCAATTTTTTTAACAATTCCAATTTCCCTTTCAAAAAAAATCGAATTCTTATTAAATGGTTTTCCAAATTTCTTTTCCAACACCTCATTATTGAGATTATCAACTAATAAATCAAAAAAAATATTTTCATTTATAGACTTCAATTTTTTTATCAGTAATGAAATTTTTTCATTATTTCTTGCCATTTTTATTCCTTTCTTCAATTACTTTTAACTCTAGCAAAACTGATTTAAAACTGAACTCAAAGCTATAACTATATTTACTAAAACCCTAAATTTATATGACTTTTAATAGTTTGATTTTGAATGGGTTTGAATATATTTGTAAAAGTCAATAAAACTCAATAGATATGTTTGATAATCTCTCTACAAGGCATCAAGACCCTTTGCTTTAGAATATTTTATTTATTGTATTCTGAGTTTGTATAGTTATCGAACAAGTCTAATTAATTCAGTATTTTTAAAATTACAGCTGTTTTATCATTTTTATCTTTTCCAGAATCTCTTTTTCCAAAATAATTTTATCAATTTTACCTTTCAAATTTTCATCATAAAAATCCTCAACTGTAACAATTTCGCTATTTTTATTCAAATTTTTCTCCCAAAATTTCTTAAAATATGGTCGCAAAAACTTATTTATTTCTAGTACAGCCTTTATTTTACCCTTATTTTCCTCAATATTTTCCAAATGTTCCAAAACAATTGATTTTGTTTCATCAAAAGTCTGAATTGTATTTATTTTCCCAAATTTTAGAAATTCCCTTGTTTGTAAGATTAGCCAAGGATTTCCAATTATTCCACGTGAAAGTATTATTCCATCGAGATTGCAAAAAGATATTTTCTGTTTTATTTCAAAAGGATCAAATAAATCTCCGTTTCCAAAAAACTCTATATTTCTTGGCATCTTGCTTAATCTTTCTACAATTTCCCAATTTGCAGTTCCAGAATACATCTGTTCTTGAGTCCGTCCGTGAACACAGATAAAATCAAGATTATATTTATTTGCTAATTTCAAAAAAATCTCAGGATTTTGAAACTCCCTATATCCAACACGGATTTTTAAAGAAATATCAGCCTCAATATCCTTTGTTTCCAAGAGTACCTCCTCAACCAGTTCAAAATTTTCCAAAAGTGCTGATCCTGCCCCATTTTTCGTAATCTTAGGCTGTGGACACCCCATATTTATATTAATTTTCCTAAATCCAAAATCTTTTAATTTAAAAATTCCAGAAACCAGCTCATTTCTATCCCCACCAAAAATTTGAGTTCCTGTTTTTTCCTTCTCATCACATTTCAAAAGCTCATTTACAGTAGTTCCGTCTTCTCGATTCAATAAATTAGCATTCACCATTTCAGTAAATAAAAAATCAGGTTCAAATTTTTTAAGTATCTTTCTAAAAGAATAATCAGTAATGCCCGCCATCGGAGCAGTATATATTTTCATAATCTCTCCTAAATTTTATTCTCTTCCAGTCATTTATCCATTTGTAAAAGTCTATAAAATCTAATTAATTTGATTTTGTCTAAAATTCTTATTTTTTATAAAATCCCATTTCCATTACTTTTTACTTTTACAATTATTCATTCGCTTTCTATTATATATTCAAATCCTTCAAAAATCAAATTAATTTTACAATACTGATTATTGACTTTGAAAAAATTTATAGTATACTTATAACAAAATAAAATTATTTTTTAATATAATCAAAACCTTCTCAACTTATTATGAACAATTACAGAAGCAAACGAACTAAGAACAGTATTTATTACAAAGGGTAATATCTCTTGTTTAAGAGCAGAGGAAAATAATAAAGCTAAAAATTTAAAAATACTGTGTCTATTGGAATTTTTAACCTTTTACAAATAACTAAAATCTATTCTAAAAGGAGAAAAGTATGAAAATAAAAAAATTAATTATCAAATTGGGAATTATTCTACTGTTATTTGGAAGCATTTCTTGTAAAAACAAAAATACTGAACTGGAAAAGAAAATAGCAAATTTAGAAAAACAGAATGCTGAATTAACTACAAAGCAGCAGGAACAGCAAAATTTAGCAATTATCAAGACAAGCGAAATAAAAAAAGAAGAAAAGAATGAAGTGCCTTCAAAATCTAAAAAAATTTCAAATTATGAAGAAAAATTGGAAAACAGGGTGGCAAATTACGAAGCAAGAAGAGATAAAGTGAGCGATGAAAATGGATGGAGCGTTGAAGAAACTCAAGCGAATAAAGCTCTTAACGAAAAATTAGATGATGAACTTACTAAAGTTTACAATTTAATTATGGAAAGATTGCCAGAAGGAAAAAAAATAAAACTTAGAAATGAACAAAGGCAATGGCTAAAAGTAAGAAAAAGAAAAGTAGAAAATTCAAACAATGATGAAGATGGAAATCCTATGATGGGTGGAAGAGCGGCTGCAAATATTGAAATAATGACTTATCAAGAAATTACAAAAGATAGATTATTTGAATTTGCAAGAATGTATGACAATATGGATTAATAATCTTTTTAAGAAAGGAAAAATAATAAAATGAAAAACAAAATTTTTATACTAGCAATGTTAGCACTAATATCAGCAAATGCAAATGCTGGATGGGCAAAATACAGAGATAAAATTGTAAGCGGAGTAAAAAATTCCCTAAAAGAAAGCAGTTCTCAAAATAATTATGACAGCAATAATGATTATACCCCAAATTATGTTGACAATTACTATGATAGCTATGACGAAGATTATGATGATTATGATGACTATGACGACGATAACTACTACTATTATTACTATGACGGCGACGATGATAGTGATTATTATGATGATGATAATGGAGATTATTATTACTATTATGAATATGATGATGAAGACTAGGACGACTTAATTTTATTTTGAACAGAAAAGATTTATGAAGCGGCACAAAAATGCTCACTTTTTTATAAAAAATTAGTTAGGCAATGCGATATGCAGTTTTGAAGTGAATCAAAAGTTGTATGAATTTTAAAAAAAAGGACTTAAAGATAAAAACTTTAAATCCTGATAAATGTGAAAACTAAAATTTAATTAGTATATCTATTCAACATAAAATGCAGATTTTATAGCATCATATTGCATTGTTCCACCTAAAATTTCCTGAATTTTTGAATTTTCAATTTTTATGTTATACGGAACAGTTTTTACTTTGAATCCTGTCATTAATGAATCATCGGCATCAAAGTAAACTGGAAAAGTAAATTTGCTTTCTTCTACATATTTTTTAGTTGATGATAAATTTGTTTTTCTTCTTGTAAAGACAACTACTACATTTACATTTTCTTTATTTTCTTCATAAAATTTTTGAATGTCAGGTAATTCTGAACGACAATGTGGACACCATTCGGCTGCAAAAATTAATAATGTAGGTTTTCCATTATTAAATATTTTTTTACTATTTGTATATTTTCCATTGAAATCCCTTAATTGAAAACTAGGAATCTTAGATCCATTTTCCATATTTACATCGAGAGGTTTTCCTTTTCCATAACCAATCATAAATATCATAAACATAGAAACAATAAGCAATATTTTTTTCATCTCAAATCATTCTCCTTTTTTAATTTGATGTTAAATTCATAAATTTTTACTTAATAATTATGTAACCAATTTTGAATGATAAATATTTAACATCTTTAATTGATGAATTTAGTATAACACATATTTGAAAATTTTTCAAAAATATATTTTTTTATTTGACATTATGTATAAAAATTATTATAATTGTACAAAGGAAATAAAATAAGTTTGAAATAAAATTCAAAAAATTTAGACGATGGATTGTCTGGAAATCAAGTCAAATGCTAGAAATTGGAAAATAATCATAACTTTTTAGATTGAGTTTTAAAATAATTTTACTATAAATATAGAGGAGGATTGAAAGTATTATATGAAAAAAATAGGGATAATAGTACTAGTTATGTTAGGGATAGTATTTTTATCAATGATATCGGGGAAAGTAGAAAAAAAATCATTAAACGGTGTTTCTAAAGAGCAAGCTATATTAAACAGAAATAAGGATAAATACAGTAAGCACATACGTTTTTATAATAGAATACTTAATATTGACAAAGGTCTTTTGTACTATTTTGAAGATGCTGGGACAGATAAAAAATTTAGAACTATTCAAAATGAGGATATTACAGCTGATATTGCGATTGACAAAAACTTCATTGATAAACTAAAGGAATTGGAAACTAATAAGGAAAAAAAAGATGAACTGGATAAAAAGGCAATTGCGATGATTCCAATACTTGAAAAAATGATGCCAATTACAGATGAAATGAGAACATATTATAAAAATAAAGAATATCTGAAAGATAATTATGAAAAGGCACAGGTTTTGCACACACAATTACTTGCAACATTGGATAAATATAATCAAGTTACTAAAAGTTATAAAAATATGTTTGAAAAAAAATCTGATGAAATAAAAAAATTAATGATAAAAGATTATGATAAACGAAAACAGTTTATTACATATAATCAATTTATGTTTATTACTGAAGGTGAAAAAATTATAAAGGAAATACATAGGCAGGAATTAGATGCAAGTGACTTTATTGAAAAGGGAAATGCTAAACAATTTAAGAAAATTGAAGAAAAAATGGACAAGGCTCTTATAAAATTTGAAAAATCCTTGAAAAATACAAAACAGCTTGAAAAAGAAGGATATATGCCTGGAGATCACAGCGAATTTGTTCAAAAGGCCAACAAATTTAATCAATCTGTAAACGTATTTATTCAAAGAATAGAGAAAAAGGAAAAAGCCTCGCATTCTTCAGTAAGTGACAGTTTCTTTGCACAAACAGAAAATGGAATACCAGAAAATATACTTGCAAATTTTAATGAAGTAATAAAGGAACATAATAAATTATTGGCTAAAAAAACTAAAAAATAATATAAAGAATATTTAAATTAATTTAGAAAAGAAAGATTTGAATTTATCAGATTTTTCTTTTTTTCTTTTGAAAAAATAAAAGGTAAAGGAGGAAATAACAGAAGAGTTAAAATAATTTTTACTGATGTAAAATTTAAAAATTTATAAAATAAATAAAAAAAACTATTTTACCGAAATAAAATAGTTCTAAACTTATAATATGAGTGATATTTTTAAAGTGGTGCCGCTTGTCGGACTCGAACCAACCACCTACTGATTACAAGTCAGTTGCTCTACCAGATGAGCTAAAGCGGCAAAACTAACAAAAATATTATATCGAATTTCTTACTTAATGTCAAGGAAAAATTTAAAAAAGTTATAAAATCGGCATAATAGATGCTATTTAAAAAAAATAAAAATTATTTATTTGACTTTATGAATAAAAAATGCTATAATAATAAAATATTCAAAAAATTGAGATGTTATATTTTCAGTTGGGAAATACTAAATTAGCATAATTGAAGTATAAAGACGGGAGGAAAAAAATGAGTGAAAAAAATTTAAAAATTTTAGGGTGGCTTGGAACATTACTTTCTGTAATAATGTATGTATCTTATGTTCCTCAAATTATGGGAAACTTGCACGGACATAAAACATTTTTTCTACAACCTTTAGCAGCTACTATTAACTGTGCGATATGGACAAGTTATGGACTTCTAAAAGAACAAAAAGATTATCCATTATCAGCAGCAAATTTACCAGGGGTAATTTTTGGTTTTTTAGCAACAGTAACAGCATTTTAAATATAAAAATTTAAATTTAGTAATTAAAAAAATAGTAATCCATCTTTGGCTTTTGTATATAACAAATATGGATTGCTTTTTTTTTCTAAAAAAATCTTGAAATTAAACTAAAAAAATGATATTATTAAATATGATATATTTATTAGAAAAATTATAGTTTTTTTAGATATGTCATCACAGTTTTTAATTATGAATTTTAGGAGATGAGTTGAGTTTATTTATTTTAAAGATAATTGGGATAGTAACAATGTTTTTAGATCATTATCATTATATAATTGGTGGAAGTAAAATTTTAAATGTTGTTGGAAGGATTGCATTTCCGATATTTGCATTTACACTTAGTGAAGGGTATGTGCATACTCGGAGTTTAAAAAAGTATCTTTTCAGGCTATTTATTTTTGCTGTTAGTATTCAAATGCCATCAATCCTGTTTGGTTATGACTATTCAATGAATATTTTTTTACATTATTTTAGGGCTTTTGTCTATTTATATTTTTAATTTAAAAAAAATAAATATAATTTTGAAAATTATTTTAATTGGATTTATTTTATTTTTTTCACAAAAATTTAAATTGGATTATGGAATGTATGGGATTCTGCTTATTATGAATTTTAATATTTTTAGAAATTATAAATTTAAAATTTTGATGAATTTTCTTGTATTAAATGTTTTTAATATGATTTTTCCAAAGGTCTTTGATTTAGTTGACACTCAATTTTTTTCATTAATTTCATTAGTATTTATTTTTATGTATAACGGAAAAAAGGGAAGAAGTATGAAGTACTTTTTTTATTTATTTTATCCAATACATTTTTTTATTTTGGAAGTAATAAAATTTTTTTTAGAAAAAACGTAAAAATATTTTTTTAAAATTTTGGAGAGAAAAATGACAAAGAAGGAAAGATTTAAAAAGATATTTCCAATATTAAAGGACAAGTTTGGGAATCCAAAAGCAGCTTTGGAATTTGAAACGCCTTATCAGCTAATGGTAGCAGTGATTCTCTCGGCTCAATGCACTGATGCACGTGTAAATATTGTTACAAAGGAACTTTTTAAAGTTGTGAAATATCCAAAGGATATAAGGGAAATGGACTTAGAAACATTGGAAAAGTACATAAAGTCGACGGGATTTTATAGAAATAAAGCCAAAAATATAAAATTAAATGCTGAAATGATGCTGGAAAAATATGATGATAAAATTCCAAAGGAACTGGAAAAGCTAGTGGAATTGCCAGGCGTAGGTCGAAAAACTGCAAATGTCGTTCTTGGTGAACTTTGGAACATACGAGAGGGAATTGTAGTCGATACACATGTAAAAAGGCTGTCTAATCGCATTGGATTTGTAAAAAGTGAAAATCCTGAAATTATAGAGAAAGAACTTATGAAGTTTGTGCCAAAAAAGGACTGGTTTGTGTATTCGCACTATATGATTTTACACGGACGGGATAAGTGTATTGCTAGAAGTCCAAAATGTAATATATGTGAAATTCGGGATTATTGTAAATATAATCTGGATAATTTAAAAAAATAATATTGTAATTTTTAAATTTTGTTTTATATTATTTTTTACTTACATAGTAGATCTCTTTAGTAGAAATAAATTTCATTAACTAAAATAAAATATTTTAAATAAAAATTACTATAAGATTGTTTTAAAGTGGTTCGTTATAATTATCAATTTTAAATAATATGAGAAAGGAAAAGAATGGTTAAAAGAGTAAAAAGAGTTTTGGTTTTGGGTGTTGCTGTATTACTTGCGTCACTGATTTATGCGGAAGGTGAACAGGAAAATGGGAGTGTTGCTCCAAAAGAAAGCGTTACAGTCAGGGAAGAGAAAAAAAGTTCTCCAGCTGTAAGAGAAAATAGTGAAAGACATAGCGAGGTTGAACATTGGGCTGTAAAAAGGGAAGGCTCAAAAATTGGAAAAAGCGAGAAAAGAAATAACATTGAAAAAAATAATGAACATGTAAAAGCTGCAAATCAGAAAAATTTAAAGGATAATAAAGCAAAGGAAGTCAATAATAAAAATAAATCTTCCAAAAGTAACAGCAGTAAGCCAGCTCCACAAAAAAAAGTTGTAAAAGCGATAGAACATGAGCAAGAAGGTGTTTCACAATATTCTGGAGAAGTAATAAAATATATTGCGACTACAGATGGAAAAGTTTTGAAAGATAAAATGTCAAGACAAAAGCATCCGATAGCTTCACTTACAAAAGTTATGAATATCCTTGTTGCACTTGATCAAGTGGATAGAGGAAATGCAAAACTTGATGACAAAGTATGTTTTACATCTGAAATAGTAAATATGGGTGGAAGCTGGTTAAATGCAAAAGCTGGCGATTGTTATACATTAAGAGATTTATTACGTGCTGAAATTATTTATTCTGCCAATAATGCAGCATATTTGGTAGCATATCACATTGGGCATGGAAATTATGATAATTTTGTAAAATTGATGAATGAAAAGGCTAAAGAACTTGGAATGAAAGATACACATTATTATACTCCAGCGGGTCTGCCATCTTCTATGACTAAGAAAAATATGGACATTTCTACAGCTTATGATATGTATCTTCTTGGAAAAAGAGCAATTAGAGATGAAAGATTAAGAGCTTGGATGAAGGAATCTGAATTGGTATTACAAAACTCTGAAGGAGAAGATGTAGTTTATAATAATAGAAATCATCTGTTGGATCAATTTGGCATTTATGGTCTAAAAACAGGATTTCATGCACAAGCAGGATACAATATGATTGTTTCAAGTAAAATAGGAAATCTTGAAATTATTTCAGTAACATTGGGAAATAAGACAGATAGTGACAGGACTGAAGATCAGAAAAAAGAATTTACACAGCTGGAAAAAAGAATGATCCCAGTTTATAAGGCAGGACAAGAAATAGGAAGCAAATTTAAAGTAAAAAATGCTCAACAAAAGGAAATAAACGGTGTCCTTTCAAGCAATGTATATCAAATTGATAATACAAATTATAGATTTGAAGTAAAGGATTTACAGGTTACGGCTGAAAAACAAGGAATTTCCAAAGGAGATGTAATTGGTAAGCTGGAAGTACTGTCGAATGATAACAAAGTTGTAGGAACTGTGGATATTTTAGCTCAAAATAATTATAAGCAGTTATCTGTGTTTGGACGTATCTTAAGATTTGTAACTTTTGGAATGGCATAGGATAAAAAATATGGAGTCGTTTAAAAATTTAAATGACTCTTTTTTTTGAAATGAAATTTAGCATTGAAGTAACTCTGAAAGTACCCATAATAATTAATAGCATATCCTTAAACATATCTTTAATATATCATAATTATCAAAAATTTCTTTGTCAATTTTCTTTTTATACTAGAACTCTATTTATAGTATTAGCTATAACAAAAACCTCCAAATATTATACAGTTTTTTACCATATATTATTTAGAGGTTTACAAAAAAATTTTACATAGCCTTACAAATATCCTATTTGATAAACAGATACTTTCTTTTCTTTAAAATTTAAATATATTATCAGTTCAGAATTTAGTAAACAGCTCTAAATCCAATACCTGCCCTTACATTCTTACCTTTAGTATCGTATCCTCCATTTACTGTAACTCCAAATCTTGTGTTGTCAACGCCGACATTCAGGTCAAACTTACCATTTCCTTTTCTGTCTTCCTTTTCTCCTCTGATTCCGAACCAGTCTGCTGTTGTGTATCTCACTCTTGCCTTGTTGTTTACATCCCCAACTTTTCCTAGTTCATTCTCATAGGCTGCTGTAAGTCCCACTGTCAAGTTCGTTCTTACTGCTAACGGCTGAACATATCTGAATTCCATTCCAACTTCAGGTTTTACTGAGAAGTAGTCGTTTCCTTTTACTTCCAGCCTCATTTCCCCTCTGTCTTCCTTGATGCTGTTAAATCTGCCGTATTCCATCTTCAAGGCTCCATAAGGACGGAAATGTGTTCTTTCGCTCAGTCTTACATCGTATCCCAGATCAGTTTTTAGAGCCGCTCCATAAGAATGGTAGTCAGATTTTGCCTGGAATACGTCGTCTACAACCAGGTATCTACGTTTCATGTCGTTAATACCTACAAATACATCTCCGCCGATTGTCCATTGCAATGCACCGTTGTAGTCCTTCTTAGGCGACATTGTCTTGAACACTCCTGCTTTAAGTATTGTCTGGTTTTCTTTAGATTTTCCAATATCCTTGAACTTGAATCTGTTTGTTACAGCTCCTGCATACCATCCGCTTGAGTTGCCCATCTTCACTTTCTCATCTTCATGAACATAGGCTACACCGTAGGCGTTGCTTGTATAGTTAATGATTCCTGCCGTATCAGTGTTGTACTCGTCCCTCATGCCGAATACCTTAATCTTGTTGTTTTGCTTAGATGGATTTCTCCAGTCGTGTTTCAGGTACTTGAACTCCTTGTCAAGCAAGCCTCCAGTTGCATTGATTCTTTGTTGAAGGTTTCCATACTGGTGTCCCATCATTTCGTCAAATGCTTGGTACAGCAATACTTCCTCGTTGTTTCCAATTCCATTCAATTTGCTGAATATCTGTCTTTCCCTAGTTCCCAAGGCTTCCACTCCATATCTTTGCTCCAGCCCATCTGCAAAGTTGTATGTATCCAAACTGTTGACTGGCGTCGCTTTTCTTCCTGCCCATTCTGTATACGGTATCTTAGCCATGTACAGGCTTGTTATTGAACCGTCATTAGGATCCAGTGTCGGAGTTGCAATCCATCCTATTGATCCTGAGTACACGTTCCATTTGATGTTCGGGTTGCTCAGCATTGCTGTCTTGTATGGGTTTATTATGTTAGGGTCGTTTACTAATATGTACTTGCTGTTTGTTGATTCAGCAGCTTCATTACCAATTATCAAGTCCGCTTCGCTTGTCAAGTTTTGCAGCCCTCTATTGATTTTGTGTAGTCAACTCCTGATGTATTTACATAAAGCCCGATGCTTGATGCTGACACTGTTACCGGGTTTCTTCCCGTAGTGTTTACTACCACCGGTGTTTGCGGCACTCCATTTGCTGTGATTGTAGCTGTTTGCGCCCCTGCCGGTGCGTCAATTGCTACTCCGCCTACTCCCTTCCTGTCTCAGGCACTGTAAATTGGTATATTATGTTTCCGTCCACTTCATTGTCATTTGTCTTGGAAGCTCCGTTCACTGTGATTGTTCCGTAGTTTGCTACCGTTCCGCCTTTCAAGTAGACTCCCACACCGTTCTTAGCATTTATGTTAATTGTTGCACCCTTGTTGTTTATCAATTTTGAATCTTTTCCAAGATATACACCTACTGCATTTGTGTAAGTTCCTGAACCAGTCGTAATTGATTTGTTATTAATTGCTGTCGCTCCATTGTCAGCGTAGATACCTGTCGTGTTGCTTGCATTCAGCACAATATTTCCATCATTTGTCGCTGTACTTCCCGCTCCGCTTGCATACATTCCAATACCATATTTTCCGTTTACATTGATTGTCCCTCTGTTTACAATGTTTCCTGTATCAGTTGTGCTATATCCCGCACCCATACCTATCGAATATGAACTACTAGGCACATCTGAAGCTCCGACTGTAATTGTTGCATTATTTGTTGCAGTTCCTCCCTTTATACTGTAAATTGCAACACTTCCTACTCCGCTTGATAAATCAATATTTGCATTATTCGTTACAGTTCCTGCTGAATAAATACCATAATTTGTTTGTGCTCCTGCTCCTGAAGTTATATTCGTGTTATTTACCACAGTTCCTTTTGTATCGTTTGAATAAATATAAACATTGTTATCTTTTAATGAAGTACTAGCAACATTTGAGTAAATTTTATTACTTGTTCCAACATTTACAAATCCAAATGAATCTTTTCCAAAATCAAATGCTGTTCCACTATTTGTAACTGTCTGTCCATTTCCTACTGTATAAACACCAACAGATTCTTCATTTCCTGATTTTTCTCCTGTTTTAATCGTTCCACCTGTCAAATTAATGTTTCCACCTTGTGAATAAATTCCGATACCACCTTTTCCTACTGTAATATCCCCAGAGTTATCAGATTCATATCCATAAATTCCTAACGCATTATTTCCAACAGTTATCTTACCAGTATTTTTCAATGGAGTTACACCTGCTTTAGTTGCATCAGTATACAAAGCTACATTTGGAGTAGCTAACTTAGCAGAATCTCCCATTGTTATAGTTCCACTATTTGTTGTTGTGTAAGAACCGCTTGTTTTAGGTGTTTTTGCATACAATGCTATACTTCTATCACCATTTGCAATTATAGTTCCCGTATTTTCCATAGCTGCACCTGAACCAATATTATCAGTTTCATAAGTCATTCCTACTGAATCATTACCTGATAACGTTATTTTACCAGTATTTTTCAATGGAGTTGTTGTAGTATATGTTGTTACTACTCCAGTTACAGGGTCTTTAAATATATCTGTATAAAATATTCCTGTTGATTTTGAGCCTACAGTTATGTCCTTTTGATTATCTACTTTTGTATTTTCCACAGCATAAATTCCCGCTGAAGAATCTCCAACTGTTACTGTACCATTGTTTGTAATTTCTCCTGCTTGTGCATAAATACCTGTAGATCCACTTCCTGACAATGAAATTGTACCATTATTTATTAATTTTACCCATTCTGTTCCTGAAGCATTATTGGTATCATCTGTCTGAGCCATGGCATATTGTCCAGCTTTTGTACCAGTAATCTTTCCATTATTTGTAATACTTGAATTTGAAATTTCCAGCAAATTATATGGTTCAGTATGATTATCAAGATCTACTGTATCTGTATTTGCAATAGTTAATAATGATTTATAAAGTAAGAATGTTTTATAATCTGTTACCCCTGTAATTTGTGGACTGTTACTTCCAAATAATGAGGCTACATTTGCTGGTGTTAAATTTGTATCTGCTAAATTCATTTTTACTTGAGAAGCAATAAACATTCTTGAATCTGAAGCTGTCATATTAAGTTTTAATTTGTTTAAGTTATCAAAACTGTTAGATGCCCAAGTTTGAATACCTGTATTTGAGAAATCAGCATATCCAGTAGGTCCAGCCGATGTTGACCCATCATAATAGAAAGCTGTTCCTTTTGAATTTATATTAGCTGTTGTCACATCTGTACTTGTGAAGTCTATTTTTCCACTTCCTCCAGTCATGAAAGCAAGTGAATCAGCATTAGTGTTTAATGTTGAATTTTTTAATTTAATATTTCCACCATTTTTATAGACATTAATTGCACCACCACTCGCATTAACAGTTGTGTCAACAGCATTTATAATACCATTAGTAGTTGCATATAAACCTAAGGCAGATTGTCCTTCTGTGGTAATTATCGGTGTTCCAGCTTTTACATTTGTTACAGGATCAATATATGGAAGATTCACAGTACCTCCCTTTTGAGCAATTACTGCAACAGCTTCTTTTCCTTTTACTGTAACATTCCCAGTATTATGAATTATTGCTGTCCCTACATTTGTACTATCTCCAGCAACTATTCCTTTCACTTTTTCTCCTGTCATAGTAATAGTTCCATCATTTTTTGTATACCCTGTTCCCGTTGAATAAATACCAGTAGCACTTTCTCCAGTTCCTGTAATCTTGGCAGCCGTTACTAACTTATCAGCAGATTTATTATAAATTCCAACATTACTTTTTCCATTAGGATTTAAAGTTATTGCATTTGATAAATCAACATCTCCATTTGCATTATAAATTAAAATGTTATCTTTATTACTAGATTTTACTGTTGAGGTTCCAGTTAATTTAAATGTATGTTTCTTTGTATCTGGTTCACTATCATCTCCAGCATAATTAAAGTATATACCTGTATTACCTGTTCCTGTAAGGCTCATATTAAAAGTCGAGGCACTAGTTGTTGAGGTTCCAGCTGTACCGTTATTTTGTGTTGCTCCTCCATCTAAATCAGCCCATCCTTTAAAATACACTCCTGCATTTCCTGTTCCATCAACTTTAAAATTGTCAGCATTCGTTAATTGAATCTCAGCTGCCCAATATCTAAAACTATCACTTACAAATACACCTGTATTTCCACTTCCATTAAGAGTCAATTTTCCACTATTTGTTAATACCCAAGCATTACTATTTGCATCCGTATCTCCATTTCCAGTTGTAGGAGCAACTCCAGGAACTCCTACCCATGTACCTGTATTAAGTGTTGTAGGCATATCAATGTAAGCAAAAATTCCATTTGTTCCATTTAACGTTATCTCTCCTGCATTAGTAAACGTTTCAGTTCTTCTATTTACACTTGCACGTTCATTTAATGCTAGCCATATTACATTTTTATTTCCTGCTTCGTTAACTTTTCCATTATTAGTAAATGTTGCATTGTAATCTCCATGATGTAACTGACTTGTATACATCATAAGTTGTGTACCATTTATATTTATCCTTGTAGAATCATCAATTGTCCATGCAGAAGTTCGACTGGAATTATGTGCATCTGTATGGAAGAGCCAACGAGAACTAGTTCCACTCCCACCTGTTCCTGTATAATTGATATCCGTATTTTTTATTTCAATATCAGCATTACCTACATTTTTTATAATAGCATATCCATTAAATCCACTTACAGTATAATTAGTTGGTGTAAACGGCCAGCCTGTTCCTGTAGTATCTCCTGCACTTGTAAGTGTTGCATTTTTAAATTCTACATTTCCACCTACATGATAATTCAATTCTGCTCGCGTACCTCCTAACTGATCCATACTCATTTCAGAAGCAAGAGCTACTGTTGCCCTGTCTGAAGCTGTATAGTATGGACTCTGCCCAGCTTGCCAATCCCAAACTCCACCAGTATTTTTTAATAAATATGATTCTGGTCCGTTTCCTGTTCCAGGTGCTGAAACTGATTGTGGTGCAGTAGGTGGTGTTGCATTTATACTAACTGATGGATTTGCAGGAACAAAACTAATTGTCTCTGGTGCTGTTGGCGTTGTAAAAGTAGGTGCTGTTATTGCTATTCTCTCTTTCACTACTTGTCTTGGACGTATCCCTGCATTCACTTCAAATGGTACAATTGGCTCCTTAACAGGCTTGAAACTTGCTACACCGTATCCAGCGGCTGAACCTGAGGCAGAGTTTGGTCTTCTGTTTCTGCTTAACAGTCCGTAATTGCTGCTGTCTGGAGAAACTGATCTCTCGTAAATATCCAAACTTCTCTGATAAACTCCTTCATAAGGATATTTTGCCTTTTTATCTCCTCTACCTTTATAAGTTCCATTCCAGTTGTTGTTCATATAGTTTATACCATATTGCCAGCTGCTCCAAGGCGCCTTTACAACGTGATCTCCTTGCTCCATTAATTGAATTAGTTCAAGATTTGTGCTTTTCAGTAATTTGTCGTTTTCTTTTCGTGTTGCCTTGACTTGCTGATGTATTGTCTTAATTGATGTAGAAATTGCTTGTTTCTGATTTTCTATGCTTGTACCTGCCGAAGCTGAAAATAGATTCCTTGCTGCAAAAAGCATTCCAGTAATTAAAAACGTTATTACTAGACCTTCTGTATAATGCACATCCTTACATCTTTTTGCATAAGCACGCAAATCCTGCTTTATTTTTGTGATGCTATTTGTCATTTTAATACATCTCCTTGTAAAAAATTTTTTGTGATAATTAAATTTTTCATTTATGATATAAAACCAAAAAAATATTTTAAAATATAATAAAATTACTTGAAAACTATTAAGAATTTTTTATAATTCTTTTAGACATCATTCAGAATGTCTTTTAACAAAAGTGATTTTTTAGTGATTGTAAGTGATTTTTTCCCTAAAATATTTTATTTTAGTTAAATATTTTATCATAATTTATATTTTTAAAATTATCTAAATGCCCAGACTTCTAAAAAATTTACTGAAAATCAGATTAATTTAAAATTTAGGTTAAACATAATATTGTCATTTTTAATAAATAATTAGTTATTTATTATTATTTTTTTTAGTAAAGGATAAACTTTAAAAATATGATTTTATAAAATGAATTTTTACAAATATTTTATCACACTTCTATTTTAGCAAAAAAATTTAAAAAGTCAATTGTTTTTTTTCTTCAAAATACTTTTTTATTCTTTTATATTTAATTGTTTTTTATTATATTATTAAAAAATAATTTAATAAAAAAATATTAAAGGACTTTTTTTGATTTTAATCTTTTTTTTAACTAAGCAATGAATAAATTTTTATTACAAGAAAATTTGATTTTCTATGTATTTAATAATAGTTTCCTTATCTTAAATTTATTTAAAAAATCCTATTTTTTATTTGTATTAATTATTAAATTATATCTATTATAAATTATACTCAGTTCATTTCAATATAAAACCAGTAAAATTAAATAACATTAAAATTTTATTTCTAAATAAAAAGAGCAGCAAAAACTAAATTTCACTGCTCCTATTCTTTTTTCTCTCAAATTAATTTCTTAAGTTAAATATTTATTGCTCATCAAGTTTTACTAGTAAACAGCTCTGAATCCAATACCTGCCCTTACATTCTTACCTTTAGTATCGTATCCTCCATTTACTGTAACTCCAAATCTTGTATTGTCAACGCCGACATTCAAGTCAAACTTACCATTTCCTTTTCTGTCTTCCTTTTCTCCTCTGATTCCAAACCAGTCTGCCGTTGTATATCTTACTCTTGCCTTGTTGTTTACATCCCCAACTTTTCCTAGTTCATTCTCATAGGCTGCTGTAAGTCCCACTGTCAAGTTTGTTCTTACTGCTAACGGCTGAACATATTTGAATTCCATTCCAACTTCAGGTTTTACTGAGAAGTAGTCATTTCCTTTTACTTCCAGTCTCATTTCCCCTCTGTCTTCCTTGATGCTGTTAAATCTGCCGTATTCCATCTTCAAGGCTCCATACGGACGGAAATGTGTTCTTTCGCTCAGTCTTACATCGTATCCTAAATCAGTTTTTAGAGCCGCTCCATAAGAATGGTAGTCAGATTTTGCCTGAAATACGTCGTCTACAACCAGGTATCTACGTTTCATGTCGTTAATACCTACAAATACATCTCCGCCGATTGTCCATTGCAGTGCCCCGTTGTAGTCCTTCTTAGGCGACATTGTCTTGAACACTCCTGCTTTAAGTATTGTCTGGTTTTCTTTAGATTTTCCAATATCCTTGAACTTGAATCTGTTTGTTACAGCTCCTGCGTACCATCCGCTTGAGTTGCCCATCTTCACTTTCTCATCTTCATGAACATAGGCTACACCGTAGGCATTGCTTGTATAGTTAATGATTCCTGCCGTATCAGTGTTGTACTCGTCCCTCATGCCGAATACCTTAATCTTGTTGTTTTGCTTAGATGGATTTCTCCAGTCGTGTTTCAGGTACTTGAACTCCTTGTCAAGCAATCCTCCAGTTGCATTGATTCTTTGTTGAAGGTTTCCATACTGGTGTCCCATCATTTCGTCAAATGCCTGGTACAGCAATACTTCCTCGTTGTTTCCAATTCCATTCAATTTGCTGAATATCTGTCTTTCCCTAGTTCCTAAGGCTTCCACTCCATATCTTTGCTCCAGCCCATCTGCAAAGTTGTATGTATCCAAACTGTTGACTGGCGTCGCTTTTCTTCCTGCCCATTCTGTATACGGTATCTTAGCCATGTACAGGCTTGTTATTGAACCGTCATTAGGATCCAGTGTCGGAGTTGCAATCCATCCTATTGATCCTGAGTACACGTTCCATTTGATGTTCGGGTTGCTCAGCATTGCTGTCTTGTATGGGTTTATTATGTTAGGGTCGTTTACTAATATGTACTTGCTGTTTGTTGATTCAGCAGCTTCATTACCAATTATCAAGTCCGCTTCGCTTGTCAAGTTTTGCAGCCCCTCTATTGATTTTGTGTAGTCAACTCCTGATGTATTTACATAAAGCCCGATGCTTGATGCTGACACTGTTACCGGGTTTCTTCCCGTAGTGTTTACTACCACCGGTGTTTGCGGCACTCCATTTGCTGTGATTGTAGCTGTTTGCGCCCCTGCCGGTGCGTCAATTGCTACTCCGCCTACTCCCTTTCCTGTCTCAGGCACTGTAAATTGGTATATTATGTTTCCGTCCACTTCATTGTCATTTGTCTTGGAAGCTCCGTTCACTGTGATTGTTCCGTAGTTTGCTACCGTTCCGCCTTTCAAGTAGACTCCCACACCGTTCTTAGCATTTATGTTAATTGTTGCACCCTTGTTGTTTATCAATTTTGAATCTTTTCCAAGATATACACCTACTGCATTTGTGTAAGTTCCTGAACCAGTCGTAATTGATTTGTTATTAATTGCTGTCGCTCCATTGTCAGCGTAGATACCTGTCGTGTTGCTTGCATTCAGCACAATATTTCCATCATTTGTCGCTGTACTTCCCGCTCCGCTTGCATACATACCTATGCTGTGCTTTCCGTTTACATTGATTGTCCCTCTGTTTACAATATTTCCTGTATCAGTTGTGCTATATCCCGCACCCATACCTATCGAATATGAACTACTAGGCACATCTGAAGCTCCGACTGTAATTGTTGCATTATTTGTTGCAGTTCCTCCCTTTATACTGTAAATTGCAACACTTCCTACTCCGCTTAATAAATCAATATTTCCAGTATTCGTTACTGTCCCTGCTGAGTAAATACCGTAGTTTTGTTCCCCGGTAGAAGTTATATTTGTAGAGTTTGTCACTGTTCCTGCAGTATCATTTGAGTAAAGGTACACGTTGTTGTTTCCAAGACCAACATTTGATATGCTTGAAGTTATTGCATTCCCTGTTCCGACATTTACAAATCCAAATGAATTGTTCCCAATGTTGAATGCTGTTCCGCTGTTTGTAACGGTTTGCCCGCTTCCCACTGTGTAAACTCCAACTGCCTCATCCGTTCCAATTGTAATTGTTCCTCCTGTCAAGTTTACGTTTCCGCTTTGAGAGTATATTCCAACTGCGGCATCTCCTATCTTCAGGTCTCCTGAATTGTCTACATTGTGTCCATATACTCCGATCGTATTGTTTCCAGACTCTATTTTACCTGTATTCTGCAATGTTACAGTGTTATGGTCTGTGTAAAGCCCGACATTAGGGCTTGTAATTGAGGCTGAATCTCCCAGTGTGACTGTTCCGCTGTTCTTAGCTGTGTATCCTGGTGTCCCTGTTGCGTAAATCGCCGTATTTCTGTCACCTGTCATTGTGATCTTTCCTGTATTTTCAAGCACTGTTCCTGAAGCAAGCGCCGCATCTGGCTTGTAGGAAATCGCAACTGAATCATTTCCTGTTGTTTCTATTGTTCCAGTATTTTTTATTGTCTGTGTCTTAGCCCCTTCTGAGTAAAGCCCAGTCGAATTTGAGCCAACCGTAATCTTACCTGCATTTTCAATAAGCGAATCTTCAATTCCATAGATGGCTGTTGACTTGTCACCTATTGTCATAGCTCCTGTTGCCTTATTGTACAGTTCTCCAAACTTAGCATACATTCCTGTAGACCCTGTACCGCTCAAGCTAATTGTCCCTTCATTTGACAATACAACTTTGTTTCTTGCATACAGCTTGCTGTCATTTTCCTGAGCCATCGCTACTTGATCAGCCTTTGTCCCTGTAATAGTTTTTGTATTTTCATTTGTTATTGATGAATTTGAAATTTCAAGCTGGTTATATGCGTCAGTTGCATCATCCAGGTTTACATCCTGATTGATTGCAAGTTTACTTAGGTACAGCATGAATGTCTTGTAGTCAGTTCCGTTTATATGTGCACCCGTAGCAGTTGAAACTGTATTTCCAGTCGTATCAGACAGGTTCATCTTGACATTTTGCGCAATGAACAGTCTTGAACCGCTGTTCATATTTAATGTTAAATGCCCTAAAGTTGTACTTGTACCATTTCCAAAGTTAGTCTTTGCCCAGTTTTCAATCTGAGATTTTCCAAAGTCTCCACCATTTCCTACATAAAGAAAAGCGTTACCTCTAGTGTTAGGAGTCGTTCCACCTTCAATAGTTGCCGTCATAGTTCCATTTATTAAAACTTTTCCTTGGTTTGCATTGTCTGACCCTGTATAGAACAGCAATGATTTTTGCCCTGTAGTTGCAGTTCCTGTTCCTTTTAATGTTATAGTTGAATTTTTATCAGCATCATAGTTTACAGCACCATCGTATGCCTTTATATCATGATCCCCAACTTCCAATATTGCACTTTCTCCAGAATATAATCCGATTGATTCCGCTCCTTTAACATTGGCAACTACATTAACATTATTAGATCCGCTGCTTACTAGACTTGATCCCTTCCCTACAACAATACCATAAGATCCTTTTTTAACCTTAGTTGTAGCATTTTCATAAACTCCAGCAGATGTTGCAGCATTTCCACCATTTACTGTTACAGTTCCTGAACCAGCAGCAGTTACAGTAGCTGTCTTAGAGCCATTGTCTCCAACTAACAGACCTGTCACTCCATCTCCTTGTGCTTCCGTAGTTCCTTGATAACTTAATGTACCGTTTGTAATCAATACACCAGTTGAATCAGTACCTTTTACTGTAATAGCACTTCCCGAACCAAAAGTTCCAGTAGGATTTCCAGTTCCTTTGGTCATATATGCTCCTACATTACTTGAAACTCCTGTTCCCTCCAATGTAATTGTTCCATTATTTGTAAGAGATCCACCAGATGTTGCCATTCCAATTCCGTTAATAATGTTTTTTCCGCTAGTTGTTCCTATTGTTTTATTGGCATTATTTACAACATCAGCATTTGTCCCAACCATACCTATTGATGAATCGCCGTCTAAATTGATTGTTCCATTATTTGTTGCCTTAGGTGTTTCATTTGCAGCATCTGTTGCGACTGAACCCTTATCAACTCTCATAGCGATGTTCTGTCTTTTTTTAGCACTGTTAACATTTATTGTTCCGCTATTAGTTATATCATCGTCTGCTTTTACAATCAAAACCATAGCTGTGTTACCTTTACCACCAGACACGTTAATTGTTCCTTTATTTTCAACCTTTCCTTTATACGCTCTTATTGTGGCACTTTTCGCTGCATTAGTTTCTATTACAGCAATTCCTGACGACAAAGAATTTACTGGTTTATTTTTCGAATCAACTCCAGCATCACCAGTTACGTTAATTACTCCACTTTTATCATTAATCATTGTACTGTTAGCTCCTACACGTGAAGACCATTTCATACCATAACTTGCTGTACCGCCTATATTCATCTTATTTGTATTTGCTACTTCTACAAGTGAAGGCGAACCTGGTGCATAAACTTGAATTCCTATTGATCTTTCGCCACCAAAATCAATTATTCCATTATTTGTTAATACATATTTAGTATTAACTCTTGTATCAGGATTTTCATATGTTAATATCATACCAATCTTATATCCTGTATATCCAGCTGCAGTTCTATTTATATCAACAATCTCATTTCCTAATAAAGGGGCAAGAGTTAATGGTGCAGAATCTCCCTTGTTTAGTCCACCAATAGTTGCAAGTGTTGTTTCAGCCGCATCTGTTATTGTTCCTGTATTAACCATTTCTCTTTTACTTCCATTTGGTCCATAATACGTATCTGTTTGAACTTCAAATCCCACTGTCAAAGGACCTACTAAATTAACTGTTGCTTTATTATCAAGCTTAACATCTGTATTTGCAGGTGCATTATCCATTGTAGCTGCCCTAGAACCACCAACTAAGAACCTTTGGGCATTATAACCTCTTCCCGCATTTCTTTCAGATTGTTTTTGAGTTTCATTAAGTGGATTTTCTGAATTAACTGTTAAATTAGTTGTTAAATCATAGTTTCCTTCTGTATCAAAGTATGATTTCAATAAAACACTTCCTGTTGTATTCCATGAATGTCTTAAGGAAGGACGTCCATCGCTAAGTGTTCCTCTAACAGTTCCATCAGCTAAAATAGAAACCGCATAAGTATCAAAATCATAGTTATAAGCTCCCCCACTCACACTTCTTCCACAACCTGTCATATAGTTACAATAAGATCCTAATTCTATGTTAAATGTAGGTGGTGCTGGTAAGTCTGGCAATTCTGGCAATCCAATAACTGGACTTGGCGGTGTAAAGCTAATTGCTTCTGGCAATGTAGGTGTAACCGCCGTCTTATCTGCTATTCTTATTGCTGATTTATTTATGCTTCTTGGACGTATTCCTGCATTCACTTCAAATGGTACAATTGGCTCCTTAACAGGCTTGAAACTTGCTACACCGTATCCAGCCGCTGAACCTGAGGCAAAGTTTGGTCTTCTGTTTCTGCTTAATAATCCATAATTATCGCTATCTGGCGAAACTGATCTCTCGTAAATGTCCAAACTTCTCTGATAAACTCCTTCATAAGGATATTTTGCCCTTTTATCTCCTCTACCTTTATAAGTTCCATTCCAGTTGTTGTTCATATAGTTTATACCATATTGCCAGCTGCTCCAAGGCGCCTTTACAACGTGATCTCCTTGCTCCATTAATTGAATTAGTTCAAGATTTGTGCTTTTCAGTAATTTGTCGTTTTCTTTTCGTGTTGCCTTGACTTGCTGATGTATTGTCTTAATTGATGTAGAAATTGCTTGTTTCTGATTTTCTATACTTGTACCTTCCGAAGCTGAAAATAGATTCCTCGCTGCAAAAAGCATTCCAGTAATTAAAAACGTTATTGCTAGACCTTCTGTATAATGCACATCCTTACATCTTTTTGCATAAGCACGCAAATCCCGCTTTATTTTTATGATGTTATTTGTCATTTTATACATCTCCTTATAAAAAATTTTTTGTGATAATTAAATTTTTCATTTTTGATATAAAACCAAAAAAATATTTTAAATATGGTGAAATCGCTTGAAAACTACTAAGATTTTTATATAGTTTTTTTCGATAACACTCAAAATGTCTTTTTAATAAAAGTGATTTTTTAGTAATTGTAAGTAATTTTTTTCTGAAATATTTTTTTTAGTGGAATATAAACTTTAAAAATATGATTTCATATTTATTATCTTTTCAAAAAAATATTTTACTATTATTATACTAAAATTTAAAAAAAAAGCAAGTTTTTTTAAAAAAATTTGATAAAATAGCACAATTAATATTGCAATTTATGAAATAAAAAAATCTTTATAACAATAAAATAATGTAATTTATACAAAAATATGATAAAATATATTCAAAACTGATTTAAAATTAAATTGATAAAAATTAAAAATTTCAGATTTTAAAAACCATTATTATTGTAATTTTAGTAAGATAAGTACAAGCGATTGTAAAAGTAAATGAATTAAAAGCAGTATTTCTCTCTTGTCAAAAAGCGTAGAAAAACAGGAAAGTTAAGCATAAAATATTGTGTTTATTGGAGTTCTTATTATTTTTACAAATAGTTAAAGATTAGTGAAAAAAGGAGAAGTATATTCATGAAAATATTAGGAGTAATACCGGCGAGATATTCATCTAGCAGGTTTGAGGGAAAGCCATTAAAGGATATTTGTGGACATTCTATGATTGAGTGGGTTTACAAAAGAGCTAAGAATGCAGATATTGATGAATTGGTGGTGGCTACAGATGACAACAGGATTTTTAAGACTGTAAAAAAATTTGGCGGAAATGTGGTTATGACTGCTAAAAATCATCAAAATGGGACTTCCAGAATAATTGAAGTCATAAATAAAAATGAATACAAAAATTATGATTTTGTAATAAATATTCAGGGAGATGAGCCGTTAATCGATATTGAATCAATTAATATTCTTGCAAATAATTACAGAAATGAAAAATCAGAAATTGCTACATTGAAGCAGGAAATAAAATCTCAAAAGGAAATTGAAAATCCAAATTACGTAAAGGTTATTACAGACTTTAATGGCAATGCCATTTATTTTAGCCGTTCAGTAATTCCTTATGAACGTAATCAAAATGAAGATTTCAAGTATTTCAGGCATATTGGAATTTATGGGTATACAACAAAATTTCTAAACAAATTGAAAAACTTGAAGGAAGGCGTGCTTGAGAAAATCGAGTCGCTTGAACAGTTGAGATTTATTGAGAATGGTTACAAAATAAAGGTTTTGGAAACTAGGTCAAATGTGATAGGAGTGGATACAGAAGATGATTTGAGGGAAGTTGTTAAATTTATAAAGGACAAAGGAATAAAACTTGAATAAAAAATTGTAAAATTAAAAATATTACAAAAAGGAGAGGATTTTTATGGAAAATGGAGTAATGATACAGTATTTTGAATGGAATTTGCCGAATGACGGAAAACATTGGAAACGATTGAAGGAAGATGCAAAGCACTTGAGTGAAATTGGTGTCAGTGGAGTTTGGATTCCACCTGCATACAAAGGAACTTCCCAAGCTGATGTCGGTTATGGAGCCTATGACTTGTGGGACTTGGGAGAATTTAATCAAAAAGGCACTGTCAGAACGAAATATGGAACAAAACAGGAATTGATTGAAGCAATAGAAGAACTTCATAAATATAATATAAATGTATATTTGGATGCTGTTTTAAACCATAAAGGTGGAGCAGATGAAACAGAGAATTTTTTGGCAATAGAAGTTGATCCAGAAGACAGGACTATAGAAATATCTGAACCTTTTGAAATAGAAGGATGGACAAAATTCACTTTTCCTGGAAGAAACGACAAATATTCTGCATTTAAGTGGAATTATAACCTTTTTGACGGTATTGATTTTGATAACCGAACAGGTAAAAATGGAATTTATAAGATTGTTGGAGAAAACAAGGACTGGGATGAAGGAGTTGATTCTGAACTTGGAAATTATGACTATTTGATGAATGCCGATATTGATTTTTCTCATCCTGAAGTGCGGAAAGAAGTAATCCGATGGGGAAAATGGGTTGTAAATGAATTGAAACTTGATGGATTTAGAATGGATGCAGTAAAACATATAAAAGATGAGTTTATAGCAGAATTTTTGACACAAATAAGGGCAACTTATGGAGAAAAATTTTATTCTGTTGGAGAATACTGGAGAAATGACTTGGAAAAATTGAAGGAATATTTGGATAATGTTGGTTATAAAACTGATTTATTTGATGTTGGGCTTCACTTTAATATGTATGATGCTTCTAAAAAGAAAAAGGATTATGACTTGCGGGAAATTTTTGAACATACAATAGTTGCAGAAAATCCTATGGAAGCAGTAACATTTGTGGATAATCACGATTCTCAAAAGGGAAGTGCCTTGGAATCAAAAGTGGAAAACTGGTTTATTCCACATTCCTATGCTATAATTCTATTATCAAAGGATGGTTATCCTTGCTTATTTTATGGAGATTATTACGGTGTAGGCGGAGAAAAGAGTCCACATCAATGGATAATTGATAAACTTCTGGAAGTCCGAAGACTGTATGCTTATGGAGAGCAAATAAATCATTTTGAAGATCCAAATGTAATTGCAATTCAAAGAACAGGAGGAGATGAATGGACTGGATGTGTGACTGTGCTTTCCACTTTTGATGAAGAAGGCGAAATTCAGGTAGAAATTGGAAAGGAACGTGCCGGACAGGTTTGGCAGGAAGTTACTGGAAGCGGATTTGAGGATGTTGTAATTGATGAAGAAGGAAATGGTAATTTTAAAGTCGAAGCTGAAAAAATTTCTGTTTGGATACGTAAAAGTTAAGGAATTAGTATAAAAATATGTTTATGTAAATGAAAGTTTTTCTTTTTATAAGAAGCAGATATAGAAAAAGCTAGAAATTATTTAAAAATTTTGTAAAATTACACAATGAAAAAATTGAAAGAATCAAAAATAGAAATGTAAAAACATTAAAATATACAGGATTTTAAAATAAAAAAACTGGTTTTGAATCGAGCCAACAGGATGCCAACCTTCTAAAAGGAGAGCTTGTCCATTAAAGTCTTAATGAAATTAGCTAGTATTTGAATACTAGAAATCCAAAAGAAACTAAATAGTACTTAAGAACCTTATGACTTCTGTCGTGAAAAATTCAGTTAAAGTTTAGCAATAAAAAAAATTTCTATAAATTATTAGGGAAAAAGGGAATAAAAGAAATGAAAAATAATAAGAGAGAAGAAATATTAGAAAATGTCCAAAGAATCGTTGTAAAAGTGGGAACATCGACACTTACGACTGAAGACGGACGTTTAAATATTGATAAAATTAAAAAAATTGTAATGGAACTAAGCAATTTGCAAAATAAGGGGTATGATGTGATACTTGTAACTTCTGGTGCAGTTGGAGCTGGAATGGGACTACTTAATATAAGCGAAAAGCCTAAAACTTTAGCAGAAAAACAGATGCTGTCAGCAGTTGGACAAGTTTCACTTATGCAAATTTATCAGACGTTATTTAAAGAACATAGCAAGATAATTGGACAGCTTTTATTGACAAAAGAGGAATTTTCAAATAGAAAAAGATATTTGAATATGAGAAATGTTTGTAATGCCTTTTTGAAAAGAAAAATTATTCCAATTATAAATGAAAATGATGCAATCGTATCAAATGCTTTGAAAATAAAAGTTGGCGATAATGACACGATGTCTGCACTTGTTTCAGGATTGATTGATGCCGATTTGTTAATTATTTTATCGGATATTGACGGACTTTATAACAAAAATCCTAGAAAATATGAAGATGCTAACTTAATTAATATGGTTGGGGATATCAGCGAGGACATAAAAAATATGGCAGGAGCAGAAGGCTCAAAATTTGGAACTGGCGGAATGATTACAAAAATTATCGCTGCAGAAATGGTAACAAAAATTGGAACAAGTTTAGTCATTGCAAGCGGAGATGATCCTAGAAATATAACGAGAATTGTTGAAAAAGAAAATATTGGAACACTTTTTGTAAAGAAAAATAAAAAAATTAGCTTGAAAAAATATTGGCTTGCTTATGGACCTAACAAAGAAGGTGTATTGACAATTGATAATGGTGCAAAAACAGCTTTGAAAAATGGTAAAAGTTTATTATCTGTCGGGATAAAATCTGTTGAAGGAAATTTTGACAAAGGAGCGGTTATTGAAATTGAAAATTTGGAGGGAAAAGTAATTGCAACTGGAATTTCAAATTATTCGGCAGAAGAAATAAATCTTATAAAAGGTCTCAAAAGCGAAAATATAGAAGAAATATTAGGTTATAAATACGATGATGCTGTAATTCATATTGACAATGTTGTTATAAAAAAATAATACAGCTAATTTTTAAAAATAAAAAAGTTTTATAAATGGGGGTTGTTCGGAAGTTGCATGATTAGAATTATAATTAAATTGATATCATGAAGCAAGGGAATTTAACCTCTTATATTAATAAAAAGTATAAATTTTATAGTAAAATTAATTTAAAACCGAATTCAGAAGCTATGACTATTTTACTCAAACCTTAAATTTATATGATTTTTAATAGTTTCATTTTGAATAGTTTTGAGTACACATACAAATTTAATAATAAGAAAAGAGGGAAAGTATGAGCTATATAGAAAAACTTGGGAAAAAAGCAAAAATTGCATCAAGAGAACTTTTAAAAACTGGAACAAAAATAAAGAATGATGTTTTACTTGCAATTGCAGATGAATTAGTAAATAAAAAAGAAGAAATAAAAGCGGCAAATAAAATAGATTTGGAAAAAGGCGTGAAGAAAGGGATATCTTCTGCATTGCTGGATAGAATGACTCTTACTGACAGCAGAATTGAAGGAATGGCCCAAAGTCTACGTGAAATGGCTATGTTTCCAGATCCAATTGGAGAAGTCGTTACAGGCTGGAATCACAAAAATGGAATGAATATTTCAAAAAAAAGAGTTCCACTTGGAGTAATCGGAATGATTTATGAATCACGTCCAAATGTTACAGTAGATGCGGCAGGACTTGCAATAAAATCTTCAAATGCGATAATTTTACGTGGTTCAGAAGACGCCTTAAATTCAAATAAATATTTGAATAGTTTATTAAATAGAGTTGCAGATGCTCACGGATTACCAAAAAATACAGTTCAGCTTGTAGAAAAGCCAGAAAGGGAACTTGTAAAAGACTTAATTCGTGCAGATAAGCACATTGACGTAATTATCCCAAGAGGTGGAAAAGGGCTAAAAAGATTCATCATAGAAAACGCAACAATTCCAATGATAGAAACAGGAGCTGGAATTTGTCATATATTTGTAGATGAGACAGCAGATATAAAGCAGGCATTGCCAATTATCGAAAATGCCAAAGTCCAACGTCCAAGCGTATGCAACGCTATTGAAACGGCATTAATTCATGAAAATATTGCAAAAGAAATTTTGCCAGAATTGACGGAAATGCTGTTAAAAGATGGAGTGGAGTTAAGATATACCAAAGAAGCATTGGAAATTGCTGGAAATAGAGCGGATGTGAAATTGGCAACTGAAGAAGATTTTGGAGCAGAATATTTAGATTTGATAATGTCGTTAAAATTAGTTAAAAACGTAGATGAAGCAATTGAATACATAAATAATCACGGAACTCATCATTCTGATTCAATCTTGACAAAATCTATCGAAAATGCTGAAAAATTCCTAAACGAAGTAGATTCAGCCAATGTTTATTTAAACGCTTCAACAAGATTTTCTGACGGAGGAGAATTTGGTTTTGGCGGAGAAATCGGAATTTCCACACAAAAACTTCACGCTCGTGGGCCTATGGGAATTAGGGAACTAACTACGACGAAATATGTGATTAGAGGAGAAGGGCAGATAAGGGAATAAATTTTTTCAATATTATATTTTAGTTTAGAAAGGATAAAATATTTAAAAGGAGGATAGTGTGAATAATAGATATTTAAAGATTTTAATTTTATTAAGTTTTCTTGTATTAAGTTTTGGAATTTTAGCTGAAGATCAGGAAGAAATTATGAGAGTTACACGACAGGAACTGAAAGAATTGAAAATAAATGATAAATCAATTGAAAAAACTTTTGAGGGAATAAAAATGCAAGGAATAGATTTTTCTAAATCAAAAAAACCATTTGAAGAAGCTGTTCAGCTAGATAATAAAAATTATCTTGCCATGTTTTATATTGGAACATACGAAAGAGCATTTAACAAAGATGCCAAAAAAGCAATTGAATATTATCAAAAAGCAATAAATTTAAATCCGAAAAATCCAAGACCATATAACAATCTTGCAATTGCTTATGGATATTTAGGCGATACTAAAAAATCTGATGAAACTATAAAACAGATAATGTCATTATTTCCCGAATATCCAGAAGGATACTATCAATGGGCTTTAAAGTTGTTAGATAATAAAAAATATTCTGAAAGCACAGAATATATGAAAAAAGCGATTGAAAAATATAACAAGATAAAAAAAATTGATTACTGGTATATAACTCAAGACATGAAAAAAAGTTTTATAGTGGATGCTCAAAAAATAATAATTAATAACTATGTAAAACAGGAAAAATTAGCAGAGGCAATAGAGTTTTTCGAAGATTCCTATATTAATATGAAACAGGATAATTCTTCTGTTGTAAATGAATTAATGGAGCTATTGTATTATAAAAATCAAGAATTGTATAAAAATAAAAATTCTAAATTGTACAAAGAAAATTTTGATAAATTGAAATCTATTGAGTTTCTTGGACTTTTAATGGAGGCAAATGATAATTTAAAAGGTAAAAATAAAGTGAAATAGATGAAAATTAGAATTTTTTAATATTATAAATTATTAGTTAAAAAATTTAAAAGATGATAAAGAGCAGTAAAATTGTTCAATATCGTCTTTTTTTTGTAAAAAAATTTTATATTCATTAAAAAAATAAAAAATGATATACAAATATAATAAAAAATGTTATAATTTTAGCAATCCTTGAGAAAGGAGGTAATACTATAATGAGAGTGTTATTGATAAAAATCTTAGTTGAAATTTTATTACAAATAGTAATAATTTTAATTCAAGAATTTTGGAAATAACTAAAAAAGAGAGCTTACTTTGGGGATTAGCTCTCTTTTGATTTGTAACACTACAACGAGAATTTTTATTCTTTTACATTCTTATTATAACATTTTATAATAAAAAAATCAACTCAATTCAAAATAAATTTTTTAATTTTTTGTAAATAAATAGTTAATAAAAAAAATTAAGAAATTTCTGTAACATCCTTCACTTTATAATGTCCAGCCGCATTTACCACATCTGCTATCAGCAAATCGTCAACTTCTTCATTTAAAGTAACTTTTGCATTTTTATCAGAAAGATTTACTTCCACATTTTCCACTTCTGGCAACCCGTATAAAGCCTCTTCTACTTTTTTTGCACAGTTTTCGCAGTGAAGCCCTTCTATTTCGACAAGTTTTTTAATCATTTTAAAAACCTCCATAAAATTTTATTTTTACTAAGGCACAAAATTTTAAATTAATAGTTTTGTGTCAAGTTTATTATATAAAAAAATTAGAGAGAATGCAAGAATTTTTGTATGTGCAATGAATAAAATAAATGTATAATATGAATAAGAAAATATGATATAATAATGTGAAAAATAGAAAATTTAAGAGGTGAAATAGAATGAATCATTACTTTTCAGAAAAGCAGGAAGTAAAGTCAGATAGAAAAATAATAAAATATAAAATAGAAAATAAAAATTTTGAGTTTGTAACAGATAACGGGGTATTTTCAAAGACAAAGGTGGATTTTGGGACAGATGTTATGCTAAAAGTGTTTTTAAGAGAAAATTCGGATAAGAAAAGTCAAAAGTTTGATATACTGGATATTGGCTGTGGATATGGAGTTGTATCAGTTGTTATAAAGTCTTTTTTTGAAAATGCTAGAATTGTTTCATCAGATGTGAATGAGCGAGCTTTAGAGCTTACAAGGGAAAATCTTTTGAAAAATGGAGCTGTAAAAGATGAAAATGATAATTTTGAAGTAAGAAAATCATTTGCATTTGATTATATTTCTAAAAAGTTTGATGTGATTTTATCCAATCCGCCAATTCGGGCTGGAAAACAGACAATTTTTCAGATTTATGAACAAAGTTTTGAACACTTAAATGAAAATGGAGAATTTTACTGTGTAATTCAAACGAAACATGGGGCAAAAAGTACACAAAAAAAACTGGAAGAGGTTTTTGGAAATTGTGAAACTCTGGAAATTAATGCTGGATATAGAATTTTTAGAAGTGTTAAAAAATAGGAGATTTGTTGGAAATTTTTTTAGTGAATTAAGTTAAGCATAGATTATTATAAAAATTTTAAAGTTGTAAGATAAAACATTATTAAAGAATGAAAATTGTGAAATAAAAATAATTGACAAAATGGGATAAATACTGTATTATGATAAGGTAAATAAAAAGTGTCTGTTGTTTTTTGATTTTTATACAAAAATTAAATGTCAAAAATAAATGTAAAAAAACTGGACATTTATTTATTTTTTTGTTATAATAGAAAGGATCCGAGGTGATTATTTATGGCAAAACAGGATGTTCTTGAGCTGGAAGGTGAAATAATCGAAGCATTACCAAATGCGATGTTTCAAGTAAGGCTTGAAAATGGACACGAAGTTTTAGGACATATCTCAGGAAAAATGAGAATGAACTATATAAAAATTTTGCCAGGAGATAAGGTTACGGTTGAAGTTTCTCCGTATGACTTGTCAAGAGGCAGAATTGTATATAGAAAAAAATAACAGTTGGAAGGAGGGTTTTTAGTGAAAGTAAAGGCTTCAGTAAAACCTATTTGTGACAAATGTAAAATTGTTAAACGTCACGGAAAAGTGAGAGTAATATGCGAAAACCCTAAACATAAGCAAATACAAGGATAGTTTCAAAATATTTTTTATTTTAAAAACAGATTAATAAACCTAAAAACATTTTTATTAAATATATATAGATAAAAAAATTACTATGGATATTGAAATAAGATTGTAAAGGTATGTTTAGCTGTAGGGCTTATTCCTTATATTGTGTATGTGAGGGCATATTGAAGAAGATTAAAAATATCAAAACGAGGAGGAAAAAATTTGGCTAGAATAGCAGGAGTAGATATTCCAAGAAATAAAAGAGTAGAAATTTCTTTAACTTATATTTTTGGAATTGGTAGAAGCACTTCAAACAAAATTTTAGGAGCAACTGGTATCGATAGAGATACGAAAGTAAAAGATTTGACAGAAGAACAAGTAGCAAAAATAAGAGCAGCTGTGGAAGAGTACAAAATTGAAGGAGAGTTAAGAAAAGAAATCAGACTTAACATCAAACGTTTGCTTGACATCAAGAGTTACAGAGGATTAAGACATAGAAATGGATTACCTGTAAGAGGACAAAAAACTAAAACAAATGCAAGAACTAGAAAAGGGCCAGTTAGAATGGCAATTGCTAAGAAAAAATAATAGACTATTAAGTTAAAGGAGGAAACCATAAGTGGCAAAAAGACCAGCAACTTCAAAAAAGAAAAAATTAAAAAATATTCCTAATGGAATCGCATATATACATTCTACTTTTAACAATACTGTTGTTACTATAACAGATTCAGAAGGTAAAGTAGTAATTTGGAAATCAGGAGGAACTTCAGGGTTCAAAGGAACTAAAAAAGGAACTCCATTCGCAGCTCAAATAGCAGCTGAACAAGCAGCTCAAGTTGCAATTGAAAATGGAATGAAACAAATCGAAATCAAAATAAAAGGACCTGGATCTGGAAGAGAAGCTTCTATAAGATCAATACAGGCTACTGGATTAGAAGTAACAAGAATAGTTGATATAACTCCAGTACCTCATAATGGTGCAAGACCACCTAAAAAGAGAAGACCGTAATTTTATAAACTAAGGAGGAAAAAGATAAATGGCAAGAGATAGACAGCCTGTGTTAAAAAGATGTAGAAATCTTGGTTTAGATCCTATTGTTTTAGGGGTAAACAAAAAATCAAACAGAAATATTAGACCAAACGCAAATAGAAAATTAACTGAATATGGAACACAACAAAGAGAAAAACAAAAAGTAAAATTTGTTTATGGAGTAATGGAAAAACAATTTTATAAATTATATGAAGAAGCAACAAGAAAAGAAGGAGTAACAGGGGAACTTTTACTTCAATATCTTGAAAGAAGATTAGATAACGTAATTTACAGATTAGGATTTGGTGCTACAAGAAGACAAGCAAGACAAATCGTAAGTCATGGACATATTTTAATTAATGGAAAAAGAGTAAACATTGCATCATACAGAGTAAAACAAGGTGATGTAATTACAGTTAAGGAAGATTCTAAAGAATTAGCTTTAATTAAGGAATCTGTTGGGCAAAAAGCAATTCCAGGGTGGTTATCACTTGAAGAAAATACTTTAAAAGCTCAAGTGCTTGAAAATCCAGGAAGAGACGCTGTTGACTTTGAGGTTGACGAAGCGATGATTATCGAGTTCTACTCTAGATAATAATATTTTAATCAGAGGAGATGAATTAGCTTGTTAAATATTGAAAAAATAGCTAAAAATGTAAGATTAACTGAAGAAAAAGAAGATAATTATACAGCAAAATATACATTAGAGCCTTTATATAGAGGATATGGGAATACTATTGGAAATGCACTTAGAAGAATATTATTATCATCAATTCCAGGAACTGCAATAAAAGGAATTAAGATTGAAGGTGTATTAAATGAATTTTCTACAATTGAAGGTGTAAAAGAAGCAGTTACAGATATTATTTTAAATATAAAAGAAATAGTAGTTGAAGCTGATGAGCCTGGTGAAAAGAAAATGACACTTTCAGTAAAAGGACCAGCTGTAATTACAGCAGCAGATATTCATGTAGAACCTGGCTTAAAAGTTATAAATCCTGAACAGGTTATTATGACAGTAACAACTGATAGACAGATTGACATAGAATTCCTTGTTGATTCTGGAGAAGGATTTGTAGTTTCTGATGAAATTAATACTGATGGATGGCCAATAGGATATTTGGCAGTTGATGCGATTTATACACCTATCAAAAGAGTAAATTATAGTGTTGAAGACACTATGGTTGGACGTGTTACAAATTATGACAAGTTAATTTTAGAAGTTGCAACAGATGGAAGTATCGAAATTAAAGATGCCTTGTCTTATGCGGTAGAATTATTAACTTGGCATTTAGAGCCATTTACAAATATTGGTAACAGTATGAGTAAATACAGAGATAGTGAAGAAGAATTGACAGAAACTGAAGAAGAAAATGAAAATAACATTGAAGATATGAAGATTGAAGAACTTGACTTTACAGTACGTTCTTATAACTGCTTGAAAAAAGCAGGAGTAAATACAATTTCAGACTTAACTTCAATGACTTATAACGAATTATTGAAAATTAAGAATTTAGGGAAAAAATCACTAAATGAAATTATCGATAAAATGAAAGAACTTGGTTACGATTTAGGCGATAATGTAGGTAGCGAAGAGTAATCATAAAAAAATTAAACTAGAATATAGAATAAAATCTTAAACGAGGAGGGAAAATGAATCATAATAAATCATACAGAAAATTAGGTAGAAGAACAGACCATAGATTAGCTATGCTTAAAAATATGACAATTTCTTTAGTGAAACATGAGCAAATTGAAACAACTGTAACTCGTGCTAAAGAATTAAGAAAATTCGCTGAAAAAGCGATTACTTTAGGAAAAAAATATAATAATTCAACTGATACAGCAAGAAGAGTTCATTTAAGAAGACAGGCTTTTGCATTTTTAAGAAATGAAGAAGCAGTTGCTAAAATCTTTAATGAAATTGCACCTAAATATGCTGAAAGAAACGGTGGTTATACAAGAATCATCAAAACAGCTGTTAGACGTGGTGATTCAGCTGAATTGGCAATTATTGAATTAGTATAATAATTATAATAGTTAAAAGGCATAGGTTTTATACTTATGTCCTTTTTTATATTGATTTTTATCTAAAAAGTTGAATAATATTTTATTTAATAGTAGGAAACTTTAGTAAATTGTTAAAAAGCATAAAAAAATAAAAATTAAAAAATCTTGGATTAATAAAATTTATAGAATTTTGTTAATATTAAACTTGTTCAGTAACTATACAAACTTAGAATTTAATAAAATAAATATTTTGAAGCAAGGGGGTCTTGACCCCTTGTAGAGATAGAAAAACTTAGGTTATTGAACATATCTATTTCATAAAAATAAAAGGAGATCAACTATGAAAAAAAATTGATTGTAATGAGTTTATTAATTTCAGTAGCAGTTATGGCCACTGAGATATGTACTATGAAAAGTTTAGATTTTAGCAAAACTCAAAAAAGTGTAGAAAAGAATGAAGATAAAAAACCACAAACAGGAACACCTATGAATAAAAAAGTAATAACCGAAGATATGATAACAAATAAAACAGAAAACGGTTATAATTTAAATTTTGATGTAAATAAAAATTATACGATAAAAACAGCAACTGTTAATGGAAAAACCATTACTTATCGTGCCTATGAAAATATAGTTTATGTAGCAAAACCAGTTGATATTGCATATCAAACTATAAATATCTATATTCCAGAAGAATATTTTAAAAATAAATCAGTTGGAAAATACAATGCAAAAAGTGCACCAATATTTTTCCCAAATACAGTTGGAGGATATATGCCCGGAGCAGCTGGAGTACCTGGAAATGGAAGAGATGGAAAACCTGACGCTTCATTAGTTGCATTATCAAATGGATATGTTGTGGCAAGTCCTGGAGCTAGAGGTAGAACTTTGGAAAAAGATGGGAAATATACAGGAAAGGCACCTGCTGTAATTATAGATTTGAAAGCAGCTGTTAGATATTTGCGTTATAATGATGATAAAATGCCTGGTAGAGCTGACAGAATTATTTCTAATGGGACAAGTGCTGGAGGAGCAGTTTCAGCTCTGTTAGGTGCAACTGGGAATAGCAAGGATTACGAGCCTTATTTGAAGGAAATCGGAGCATTGAAGGCTAGAGATGATATTTATGCTGTATCAGCTTATTGTCCAATAACGAATTTAGAAAATCCAAATACAGCTTATAAGTGGATGTTTAATAATGTGAAAACTTATAAAAAGATAGAAATTTCAATGCTAGATTACAATGTGGAAAGAAAATATACTGAGGGTACGTTGACTGATGATGAAATTTTACGTTCAAATGATTTGAAAAAAATGTTCCCTGATTATGTCAATAGCTTGAAATTAAAGGATAAAAATGGGAAACTTTTGACATTGGATGAGAATGGGAATGGAAGTTTTAAAGAGCAGATTAAGCAATATTATATTGATTCTGCAAATACGGCTTTGAAAAAAGGGACTGATTTGTCAGAGTTTGAATTTTTAACCATAAAAAATGGGAAAGTTGTGGATTTGGATTATGATAAATACATAGCTTATATGGGAAGGCAGAAAACGCCTGGAGCCTTTGATAATGTTGATTTGTCAACAGGAGAAAATAATGAATTTGGAGATGAAACTACAAATAATAAGCATTTTACACAGTATATGCTAGAACATTCGACAGTAAATGGAACAATGGCTGATAAAAAAATTATAAAAATGATGAATCCAATGAACTATATTGGAAGTTCAAAAGTAAAATATTGGAGAATAAGACATGGTGCAATTGATAAAGATACTTCACTTGCAATACCTGCGATACTTGCCATAAAATTGGAAAATCTTGGGAAAAAAGTTGATTTTGCATCACCTTGGGCAACTCCACATTCGGGGGATTATGATTTGACAAAATTGTTTGGCTGGATAGATAAAGTTGTGGCAGAAGGAAGATAATGTGAAATTAAAAAATAGACAGATAAAAGATATGAAATATAGGAATAAAATAGTTGTAAAACTGCTTTCATATTTTGGAGTATCACTTTTTTTATTTTCAGTTGTAGTAGGAAGTATTTTTGGGTATATCTATATTCAAAATACAGTTGCGATGCATAAAAAAAATTTGGAGGAAAGGGCTTATAAAATTTCAGAAACTTTATCTAAAATATGGTTTGAGGATGAAATTAGGAATGAGAAAAGTCCAGATAAAAATTTGTATGCAGGCGGAAAGAGAAGACCTGAAAATCCTGAAGGAGATAGAAATAAATTTCCACATAGGGAAAATACTAAAATTGTGGGAAATATAAAGGGAAAAATTTTTGAAAATAATATTATTGAAGTTATACGAAAAGATGAGGATGAAAGGAAGCCTGAAGAAAAAAATATAATTTTGGAAAAAAATTTAAAAAAAAATGAAAATAACAGAAATGTAAAAGATAGAAAAAATAATATGCCACCTGAAGAAGAATATTTTCATAGGCATAGAATTGTAGATGAAAAAGATAATAATATTAAAATTTTTAGAAGTATGAGAATGATTGAAAATCTTGCAATGGGAGAAGTCTGGATAGTAGATGCGAAAACAGGAAATATTGTTCAAGGAAGAAGTGAAAAAACTCAGTCGCTCTCGTATTTAAAGTTGCCACCAAATGCTGAAAATACTATAAAAAGGGCACTCGCAGGAGAAACAATTACAACAGAAAATTTTAATGATTACTTAAACGAAAATTCAATTACAGTAGCAGTTCCAATAAAAAATAGAGAAACAATTGAAGGGGTGGTACTGCTTCATTCTCCAGTAAA